>NZ_JBFUIN010000148.1:0-7226 GCF_056401855.1 Bacillus sp. P4_D3 | reverse complement strand
CTCCAAGAAGTCTTATATTATTCTGTAAATTCAAACCTCTAATTTTTTTTTCAAGTTCTAAACGTAGCGGCCCGTCTCCGACTAATAGGAGACTAGAATTTGGTTTATATTTAATTAATTGAACAAAAATATCTATAAGAAATGAATGATTTTTTTGATGTGCAAATCTTCCAACATGCCCTACCACAAAAGTATCTTGGTGAAGTTGTAGTTCCTTTCTCACTTGCCTCCTGATTTCGGGAGAAAATACAAATTTATCACATTCTATCCCATTTTTTAAGATTTTAGCTATATTTGCTTCATCTGCAAATAACCATCTTGCAGCGGCATTTGAACATGCTAATAAATGTGTTGCGCACGTTAGTATAGATTTTCCTGCATACCATTTATAAGCCTTTGCCGCAAGTCCCCCTTCACTTCGAGTATTATGGCTATGAGCGATTCGAATCAATATACCCGCTTTCTTAGCCGAACGAAGTACAAATCCACTCATCTTATCCATGTGTGAATGAACAATTTTATATTCTTGATAGGATGAAAAAAACTTATCTAGAGCCTTCATATACCTTGTATGCCCCACATCAGTAATATAAGGAATCCTATGAACTCTTCCTCCTAGCGCTACTATTTCCTCATCAAATATACCTTCTTTACAAGTCAGGAAATCAAATTGAATCTTAGAACGGTCTAAATTCCGATATAAGTTCATAAGTAGAGTTTCAGCTCCACCTCGATTCATATTTACAACTACGTGTAATACCCTTAATGGATAATCCACTTGAATTCCTCCATTTCAAATACGGTAAATGAAAAGCTTTAAAATGATAATCCACAGTTGCACAAAACAGAACTTTTTTAGACACCTTCCCACGCACCCGTCTTATTATAAATTTTTTCCTTTAACCTGATACTGGTATTAAGAGTTTTATAGTTTTACGCTGATTCACTAAATTTAACAATCGCTTTCTTAATTCTAATTCATTTAACGCTGAATATTCGGAAATTAGTTTTTCTATCTCTTCTATACGGACATTCATTTCTTGCCCTACATAAATTCTCGGATGAACTTGCTTCTCATTCATTTCATCTTCTTTTAGTAATTCTTCAAAAAGTTTCTCTCCTGGACGTATACCAGTAAATTCTATTCCTATTTCATCTACAGAATTTCCTGATAATCGAATTAAATTTTTGGCAAGATCGACAATTTTCACTGGTTCTCCCATGTCTAAAACAAAAATCTCTCCACCTTTAGCTAAAGAACCAGCTTGCACTACGAGTCTTGATGCTTCCGGGATTGTCATAAAATACCGAACCATATCAGGATGCGTAACTGTAACTGGTCCACCATTTTGAATTTGCTTCTTAAATAAAGGTATTACACTCCCTCTACTTCCTAGGACATTCCCAAAGCGTACAGTAACAAATTTTGTATGACTCAATTTATCTTTACTTTGAATAACCATCTCCGCCAATTTTTTCGTTGCTCCCATAACACTCGTCGGATTCACTGCTTTATCCGAAGAAATCATGACAAACGTTCCCACTCCATGTGCTCTCGCTGCCTCTGCTATATTCATAGTCCCAATCACATTATTTTTAACAGCCTCTTCAGGATTATTCTCCATTAGTGGTACATGTTTATGTGCAGCTGCATGATATACAACATTCGGAAGATGTTTGCTCATAATTAATTGCATCTTCTTTTCATCTTGTATATCTGCGATTTCAGGAATAAACGTGCCTTTCATATCTCCATATTTTCTGTTTAATTCCATTTCTATAGAATAAATACTGTTCTCCCCATGCCCTAGTAAAATCAACTTTTTTGGCCTGAATTTTGCAATTTGTCTACAAATTTCCGAACCAATCGAACCTCCTGCACCAGTAACTAAAATGACTTTGTCAGTTATATAATCTGAAATAACATCCACATCAAGTTCTACAGGATCGCGCCCTAATAAATCTTCTACTTGAACATCCCTGAATTCATTCACCGAAACTTTACCCGTTACTAAGTCTTCTAACATCGGAAGAATTTGAGTTTTCACTTCTGTTTTTAAACATCTTTTCAAAATAACATTTTGCTCTTTTTTATTTAATGAGGGAATTGCTAAAATAATTATTTCAATATTCAGTTTTTTAACAACGTACTCAATTTGATTCATACCACCAATTACTGGAATACCCCAAATATCAAGGTTATGTTTTTTTACATTATCATCCATAAATGCGACTGGTATTAATTCGACAGCACTATTCTTTAACAACTGTCTTGCAACCATTGTCCCAGCTGAACCAGCACCAACAATTAAAGTTCTTTTTTTGTCACCATTTTTCACATAATAAGTATCTCTATACATTCTCCACATAAAACGCGAACCGCCAATTAATAAAATATGAATCATCCAAGTTACAACTAACAATCGAAAATACATTTTTTGCATGATTAGTTGTTGCACAACCGCTGTAGTGATAATAGAAAATGTAACAACTTTGCATATAATGAGTAGTTCACCTATACTTGCGTATTCCCAAGCTTTTTTGTATAACTTATAAACAAAAGCAAACAAATGATGACTTAATAATAAAGTGATAGAACTAATAACTGATGATAAAGTGATAACACTGAAGCTAGCATTTACAAAGAAATAACTAAAAAAAATTGCACCTAATACAATCAGTGAATCCATTAAAAGCAATAGCGATATCCTCCGTCGATACGTCATATTACTTCCCCCTTTAATCAATTCCTTACATAACTCTTCCCAATTTATTTCAAAAATAAAGTTTGTAGCTATATTCTCTTTACTAAAAACACATAGCTACAAACTTTAATAAAAATGGGCATCTAACCCTCCCTCACATTACGCTCTTGATGACTCGCATCTAAGGTTGTTTTCACACCCCACAGCATAATCGAGTGCCTCCATTGATAGCGGTAAGGAGACATCACCACATCGTAGTCCTTTTTAAAAAAATTCTTTATAAAGAACATCTTTATATACAAATTTTGAATTTTTTCTAAAGTACATTTATATTATTCATACTTTTCCATTCAAAATCGCACCTAACATCCTACTTTTCGTAAAACTTAACGCCCTTTTCGTTTCAAGCGCATCTTCGTTCACAGTATGATTATAACGTATCACCAATAATACACCTTCACATTTATCAGCCAATACACTTGTATCCGTTACCTCTAATACAGGAGAAGAATCAAATAATATGATATCATACCGTTCCATTGCCTTTTGAACTAACATATCCATTGAACTCGAACTAAGCACTTCAGATGGATTAAATGGTACTGGTCCGCTAGTTAATACATCCAGCCTTCCCAGCTCTGTTTTTTTCACTGCCCCCTCTAAAGTTATTTTTCCGTTCAGTATATCAGTTAATCCAATTGTGTTTTCCACTCCAAACATTTCATGAATAATCGGCGTTCGTAAATTTGCATCGACCACCAATACTTTCTCACCTTTTTGTGCCATCGAAGCTGCTAAATTAACTGTAATAGTTGATTTCCCTTCACCATACCTTGGAGAAGTAATAACTATAGTTCTATTTTTATGAATAGACGCGGATAATTGGAGATTTGTTCGAATCGAACGATACTGCTCTGAAATTTTCGATCTTGGAGCGGTATGTACAATTATACTTTCTCCTTTAAATTTATTTGTTTTTCGTCTATTTTTGTAACCCACTCCGTTTCCTCCTTCAATGACAACGTATTCTTTTCACTATATTTGTCTTTCTTATTTTTCTTACTCATTTTAGAAATTCCACCTAAAACCGGGATATCTAATAATTGCTCAATGCGTCTTTCCGTTTTGATTGTCTCATCGAGAGAGTCCAATAAAAAAATAAAACCGATACTTAGCACCATACCTATCAGGAATGCAATTGCAATCGTCTTAGTGTGATTTACATTGATAGGCATTGAATGTTTTTGAACCGGATCTTCTGGTAATATACTCACATTATTAAAATTCAATATATTAGCTACTTCTTTCTTATAAACAGTTGCAGTAGTATTTGCAATTTTATGCGCAAGCAGAGGATCAGTATCTACCACATTAATCCTTATTATTTGGGAACCTTGTACACTTTCTGTACTTATTTGTCCACTTAATGCACCTACGGATCTATTAATATTCAATTCAGCGGCTACTTTTTCTAATATTACAGGCTCATTTACCATTGCTTTCAGTGTATTCATAGTTTCAGCGTTAGCTTGGACAATAAGTCTTGCCGAGGAGGCATATAATGGCGTTTTTACATACATACTATAAATCGCTCCTCCTAATGTTGTAAAAGTTGTAAATAATAGAATTATCCAAATTTTCTTCCGTATAATAGTAAATAGATTTTTCAAATTCATTTCCTTATCCATAACTTTCCTCCTCATTTAAAACCAATGAGCTTCAACTTGAAATTGGCATCTAAAACTTAAGAAAAAATAATATCTTCATTCTTTTAAATATATAAACATTTCTAGTTAATGCCATTTTAGTTCTTTATACAGAACGCGTCAACACAAATTATTTTCACTAAATTACTTCCTGATGACACTAAAAACATTACGACAACATTCGTGTTTTTTCACTGTAGATAAATGACGAAAAAGCCCTAATACCGTAGTATTAGGGCTTTTTTCTCTCTTAGTATAGAGACATATATTGATCGCGTTCCCATTGGTGAACTTGCGTTCTAAAGATATCCCACTCAATCTCTTTCGCTTCGATAAAGTGCTCAAGTAAATGATCTCCTAGCRCACCGCATACTACTTCATTAGATTGTAATGTAACTAATGCTTGCGCTAATGTTGCTGGTAAGTCAACGATACCTGCTTCCTCGCGCTCTTCTTTTGTCATTACATAGATGTTACGGTCTACTGCAGCTGGTGGAGTTAATTTGTTTTTAATTCCATCAAGACCTGCTGCTAGTAAAGTTGCCATTACTAAATATGGGTTTGCAGCTGGGTCAACACTACGTACTTCTACGCGTGTACTAATACCACGAGATGCAGGGATACGTACTAACGGGCTACGGTTTTGTGCAGACCATGCTACGTAACAAGGAGCTTCGTATCCAGGTACTAAACGTTTGTAAGAGTTTACAGTTGGGTTTGCTACCGCTGTAAATGCTGGTGCATGTTTTAAAATACCCGCGATGAAGTGACGAGCATCATCACTTAATTGTAAGTCTCCGTTTTGATCGAAGAATACGTTCTCACCATTTTTAAATAATGATAAGTTACAGTGCATACCTGAACCGTTCACACCGTATAATGGTTTCGGCATAAATGTTGCATGTAAGCCATGTTTACGAGCAATTGTTTTTACAACAAGTTTGAATGTTTGAATGTCATCACATGAGCGAATTGCATTTGCATATTTAAAGTCAATTTCGTGTTGACCTGGTGCAACCTCATGGTGAGACGCTTCAATTTCAAAGCCCATTTCTTCAAGTTCAAGAACGATATCACGACGACAGTTTTCCCCCAGATCCATCGGCGCAAGGTCGAAGTATCCACCGTTATCGTTTAATTCTAATGTTGGATTTCCTTTTTCATCAACTTTAAATAGGAAGAATTCTGGCTCTGGTCCAAGATTGAAATCTGAGAATCCTAATGCTTCCATTTCTTTTAACACACGCTTTAAGTTGTTACGTGGGTCGCCATCAAATGGATCACCAGCTGCAGTGTAAATATCACAGATCAAACGAGCTACTTTACCTTTTTCAGCTGTCCAAGGGAAAATTACCCAAGTATCTAAATCTGGATATAAATACATATCAGATTCTTCAATACGTACGAAACCTTCGATAGAAGATCCATCAAACATCATTTTGTTATCAAGAGCTTTTGTTAATTGGCTCACTGGAATTTCTACGTTTTTAATTACTCCTAAAAGGTCCGTAAATTGTAAACGGATATACTTTACATTCTCTTCTTTCGCCAAACGGAAAATATCTTCTCTTGTGTACCTAGCCATTATAAATTCCTCCTTAGTCCCTCTAAACACCTTAAGAATCAGTTATCTTTAGTGAAAAAACCTTGAAATATCACCTTGTCGCAATGAAGTCCGATTAAATCTACCTGTATGTTGTAGTTCATCTCGAAGAATTTTGCGAAGCTCGGATTTTGAAATTTCTTTCGTTTCTTCTTTTACTTTCACTGCTTCTGTTTGATTTTCTTTCATTTGCAATACTTGTTTAATTCCGGCCATATTTAAGCCTTGATCTAACAAATCTTTAATTTCCAACAATTTATCTACATCGTTAAATGAAAATAATCTACGATTCCCTTTTGTACGGGTTGGAAAAATAAGATTATGCTCTTCATAGTAGCGAATTTGACGTGCAGATAATTGTGTTAAATCCATTACAATACCAATAGGAAACAGCGGAGCAGAACGTCTATCTTCTTTCATCACTTCAGTTCCTCCYTCGCCTTAACTGCTTCTCATTTTATACCACGTTATGTTTAGTGTCAATAGATGTTAGCTTTTCTTACATGGTTTTTTTATAAATTTTTTCATTCTTTTTTCTAATGGCACAAATCATTACTTTCACACGAAAAAAAGCTGTCGAAATCGACAGCTTCCCTTTAAGAAATTGTTAATAGATTTTTTTCAATTAACGCATCAATTGCAGAACAAATCGCAATTTTCACATGAGAATACGTCAATCCACCTTGTACATATGCAACATACGGAGGACGAATCGGACCATCCGCAGATAATTCGATACTTGCACCTTGAATAAATGTCCCAGCAGCCATAATTACATCATCTTCATATCCCGGCATATAGTTTGCATACGGAGTGAAATGAGAATTAATTGGAGATGCATATTGAATCGCTTGACAGAATGCAATCATACGATCTTTATCGTCAAATTGAACAGATTGAATTAAATCCGTTCTTGGTGCATTCCATGCCGGTGATGTATTCATCCCTAATTTCTCTAAAAATGCTGCCGTAAAAATAGCACCTTTCAGCGCTTGACCAGCAACATGCGGAGCCAAGAAGAACCCTTGATACATTTCTTGCAGACTGTATAAAGACGCTCCTGCTTCCGCACCGATTCCTGGAGATGTTAAACGATATGCACACGCTTCAACATACTGTTCTTTACCGACAATGTAACCACCCGTTTTAACAATTCCCCCGCCAGGATTCTTAATAAGAGAACCTGCCATTAAGTCCGCACCAACATGACAT
>NZ_JBFUIN010000147.1:0-7248 GCF_056401855.1 Bacillus sp. P4_D3 | reverse complement strand
TTATTATAGTTACATCATAAAATGATAATGATTATCAATATCATTTTATCTTTAATAAGAATAGAAGCTGCGATGGTCGTATCACTTGTTTAACTAGGTGAATTAAAAACTAAGGGGAAGGTGTGTACATATGTCTACAAAAAAACAGCTTTGCATTGGGTTATGTTTGATTTCTAGAAAGAAAGAAGAAGAGAATAAGTTTGATTCAGGAATCGATGAACAAGTAGAGTTAGCACAACTGGCAGAGAAGGCTAAGTTAGATTTTGTTTTTAAAGCAGATTATTTAGTGGCACATCCAGATTTAATTGCACGTAATAAGGGGAATGTAATTTTAGATCCAACATTACTTTTTACTGCTATCGCTTATGCAACAGAAAAGATTGGAGTCGTTACGACCGCTTCAACATCCTTTTATCCACCATATATACTAGCAAGGCAACTACAATCTTTAAATTGGATTAGTAACGGCCGAGTAGGATGGAACATTGTCACATCAATTGATGGTGCTGAAAACTTTGGTGAGGCAGGGATGCCACCATCCGAGGAACGATACGCGAAAGCGGCAGAATGTACAGAGTTAGTAAGAAAACTTTGGAAGAGTCATCCTTATGAAGTTTTGAAAGTAGATAACGCAGACGTAATTAGAGAAATGGTACAGCCAATTGAGCATAGTGGGGAACACTTTGAGGTGAAAGGTCCACTTAATGTTCCGCAACATATTTCTGGGRAAATGCCTTTATTTCAAGCGGGTGCGTCAGAGTCTGGCCGGAATTTCGCTGCTTCTGTTGCGGATGCAATTTTCGCCGCGATGCCAGATGTAGAGTCAGGAATCGAACTTCGTCAAGATTTAAGAAGAAGAGCAGAAAAGCATGGCCGAAAGCAAGATGATATACGTATATTGCCTGGTTTATATTTCTTTATTGGTGATTCATATGAAGAAGCGCTAGAAATGCACAGGCAAGCTCATCAACATCTTACAAAAGAGAAGAGGTACGCTTTACTCGAAATGGTTCTCGGATTAGATGTTAGAGGGATATCATTAGAAAGTAAGGTTACTGAACATATGCTACCAAGTAGAGATCAAACTGTACGTAGTAAAACACATGCGGAATTATTACGGAATTTCATCATAAAAAATGAACCAACTGTTGAGCAAATACTAGAACGACCAGAAGTTGTTGGTTCTGCTCATTGGGTCGCTATTGGCACACCACAAGACGTTTTTAAACAAATTATGGAAAGATTTGAAGCAGGGGCACTAGATGGATTCATTGCAATTCCAGGCGGTCCTTCAAAATCATTGGATTTATTCTTTAGTGAAGTGATTCCTTTATTCGTAAGAGCAGGTGTATTTAGAGAAGAGTATACAGGTTCAACTTTACGTGAGCATTTGGAGAGTAATATATCAAATTGTTTGCAGTTAAAATAATAGGAACATTATGTACAAAAAGCCTTTAAAAAGAAGGCTTTTTTATTTCGGTTTAAAAATTCAGAATCATCAGTTGACTGTAAGGGACTTCTTTTCTATATTAGTAGTTATAACAATAACTACTATCAGAAAATGGAATTAGAGCTATATAGATTGTGAGGGATGAAATAATAAAGGAATTGGGTTCTCCCAGTATGAATGTAAAGCTTATATAGGTTTATTAAAACATTACCTAGCAACTGGTTATGAAGTGAGTAAACAAACAGGCGTACCTCGTTCCATGATTTACGAGGTGCTCGGCAAGTTGATGGATAAAGGCGCAGTGCATTTAGTTCCTTCTGAACCAGTAAAATATGTACCTGTAGCAGCTAAGGGATTAATGGATCGAATGCGAAAAGCTTTTGAAAGATCCTTTGAATTGTTAAACCAAAATTAAATTATTTAGAACAGGAGCGACAAATGGATGTAAGTATAGATTTAGTTCATGTCGTAACAGGAAAACGTAGTATGGAAGAAATGGAGGGAGAGAAAGGTGAATAAAGCTCAAGCACATATGACATTACAGAGCGATGATACATTTCAACAAGGTGTAAAGGATTGTTTACCAACTGTATTTGGATATTTGAGCATTGGTATAGCGGCTGGTGTAATTGCGAAAACAGCTGGTTTCTCCATCATTGAAATTGCTTTTATGTCCACTTTAATTTATGCAGGTTCTGCTCAATTTATATTAGCAGGTATGTATGCTGCCGGTGCTCCTGCTTCGGCAATCATTTTTACCGTATTTTTTGTTAATCTACGGCACCTTTTAATGAGCGCTGCGCTTGCGCCCTACTTCACGAAAATTCCTCTATTTAAAAACTTAATAATCGGTTCGCAAATTACAGATGAAACTTTCGGCGTTGCAGTGCAGCAAGCAGCACAAAAAGGTTATTTAGGTGAAAAGTGGATGCTAGGATTAAACGTAACAGCATATTTAAATTGGATTATCGCTACAATTATTGGTGGACTCTTTGGTGAATGGATACCAGATCCTCATACGTACGGGATGGATTATGCCTTACCAGCAATGTTTATTGGATTATTTGTTCTCCAGCTTATAAGTAGTAAACCGAAACTAGCAATTCATCTTACTGTTGCGATTGTAGCTATTGTTATTGCATACGTTTCACACTTGTTTATGCCAGATAGCATAGCAGTTATTATCGCAACGCTGTTAGCTGCTACTATAGGGGTGGTGATTGAGAAGTGGAAATAAGATTAGATATATTATTACTTTTACTAGCGGCAGGAGCAGTTACACTTGTGCCTCGTATATTACCTCTTCTCGTATTTAGCAAACTGCAAATTCCAGATTGGGGCTTAAGATGGTTAAATTACATACCGATTGCGATATTAGCAGCACTTTTAGCGCAAGTATTATTTATGCATGAGACAGTGCAGTGGGATTATATCATAGCGGCAATTCCAACATTTTTCGTAGCGATATATACTCGTAGTTTATTAGGAACAGTATTAACTGGAGTCATTGTAATTATTTTGTTACGTTTATTTTTCTAAAAAGGATTCAGCTCATATAATAGCGAAAGGTGTAATAACATGAAATATAKAGGGGTGGTGTTATGATACTTTTAACGATAGGCGCTATTTTATTAACGGTATTCATTTTCTTTATTATCGTTTTTATTACGTTTATGATGTTTGTTGATAAGGCGACACCTCAAATTTATTATACACCTTGTGAATCAGTGACAGTGAAATCTAAAGATAAAAATAGAAGGAAGAAAAGTTGAATGTTGGGCTTTTCTTTCTTCTATTTTTCTTGCTTTATAATGTTCTATAAAACGTTATAGAACATGCTAATGTAAAAGGGAAGTCATGTTGAGGAATTGTTCGTTTCATAAATATATCTTAAAAAGGAATTCAATTTAATATCAAATTTGTGTATAAATGTTCTATACACAAGGGTAAAGCCTTTTGATATACCATACCCTAAAATGACACCCATACAGTTAAAAATTACATCGTTTATATCGACATATCGAAAAGTGAATCCGGCATAAAGTGCTGATAAAAGTTGTAGATTTTCTAACAAGAACCCTAAGACAATTCCTGATAAAACAACTTGTTTGAAATTCGTCTTTTTTATGTAAGGAAAACCAAAGCCAAAAGGAATTGTTAGTAGTATATTAAGTAATGATGTTGTTATAGCGAAATGCTCCGCGTTGAATGGTATAAAATTAGCATCTCTCCAAACATTTTGTCCAATTTCTTTTTTCATATTTTCATCTATAATAATTGGGAATTGGGTATAATTAAGTACTACACAAAGGTACAAATAAAATATTGAAAAAAATAGTAAGTACATGTTCCTCTTTTTTAGGTGTAACTTAAAAAAGAGGAGTAAAAATAACCATATAATAAATGCTCCAATAAGAATAAAACCATCAAAGTCAATTAGCATGTTTAAAATMCCTTATATTTTCATATTTAAACTATGATGTCTATTATTAGACATCATAGTTTAGTAGCAATATTTTAATTAGATATTTTTCCGTTCCCTTTTACATTCTGTCCATCGTCATTTGTTTTCCAAATAAATAAGTAGTATTCATTTGAATTTGTATCAACATTGTATGCACCAGAGAAAGATTTATTTATGCCGCCATTAACTGTTCCATAACTAGGGTCCGAACCCCATGCAGATCTGTACAGAGTATATTTTACATCGTAAGGTCCCATCGCTCCTCCATCAGTAGAATATACATATGCGCTGCCATTGATATATACACTTCCTTTAGACAGTGTGTGGAACTGTTTGTTTTTACTACCATCCACCACTCGATAGTCCATTTTAAAACTGTAACTACTAGATGCTGCTAATGTTGGTATAGCGAAACATGTCATTAAAGTTAAAGCTGTAATAATAGAAAAAATTTTTGTTTTCATGTTTTCCTCCCTGTTATTTTATTATTGAGGGGCCTTCTCAATAAAGAGAATAATCCGTTTAACTCTATGTGTAAATAATAAGATATAAAGATTTATAATTTTTACAATGGTTTTACAATCATTAAGAAAATGCCATATAGTTTCAATTTGTTTAAGATAAGATAGTTCAATTGTTAAAAAATGATTAATGAATTGATTAAAATTGGTATGATTATATGGGGATCATGAATATACGACTTCAAAAGTATATTGAGGAGAATGAAGCAGCTGAACAATTCTTTAGTACTATGAATTTCTAAGTTGAAAAGATTGTGGAATGATTTCAAGAAGAGAGTGTAAAATAGATGAGATATAATAATTACATAAAAATTAAGGAGAAATTAAAAGACCCGAACTTGGTATTATACCAAGTTCAGGTCAAAGCTGTTAATGAAATAAAGTGATTAGGTTTTTACTACCATTTCACAGTCACATTCCCGAAAGAACTAAAAACAATAATCCAAATAGAAAACTAATAAAGTGAAACTTTAATCAGTGGGGGGGTTCATCCCCCACTGATTATTAGTTGAACCAATCGGGCGTTTACGGGCAGTTAATCTCTCACCTAACTTCTTTGCTTCAGCCGAATTTTGAGGTGGGAGTCTTACTGCCCGTTAATGCGGGATAAAAGAAAGAAAACCGATAGAGATGGAAAAAATACGATTGTTCTTCCATTCGCGTGCGAAAACGATAAAGCCTAAAATGCAAAGGAAAAACCAAATAGGTAGAAACATAAATCGACTAACTTTCTCAGGTAGTAATGAATAAAAATTTGTTAAATATAATATCCAATTCGCAAAAAATAGAGCACATACGATGAATGATTGTAAGTAGGGTCGTGTTAAAAAAGTTCCTTTTTTAATTGTCATAAAAATGAGAGCTAATGCTGAAATGAAGGGAATTATTATGAATATGAGCAATAGTAATGTTAGTGACATGTCAAACTCCTTTATAATATTGTTTGCGTAAGAAACGAATCTATTAGGTTGTATGCTTGCTTTGTAGAGTGCTCGTTATATTTTTCAGTGTACGGATTTAAAAATCCATGTTCACCGTGTAGTTGATTTATTTCTAATAAAGGATTATTTTGTTGCTGCAATGTTTGGATTAAAGAGGATACTGAAAAACTAGCTTCTTGTTCAGGAAAAATAAGTAAGGTAGCACATGTAGGTTTAATATGAATATAGTCACGTATACGGGAACCGTAACACCCAATGATAAAATCTATTTTTGAATTGTTACTACAGAGCCAAACAATTGTCGCTCCAACGCTAAAACCGATAAGTCCAATATGTGTGTAACTACAGGAAAGGTTAGTAATGAGTTCTTCAATTTGCTCTTTTCCATCATCAAATCCAATGTGATTCATAAAATGCTGATATGCTTTTTCTTCATCACTATAATGAAATGCATGTTGTAATTGTAGAAGGTTAGGACAAAATACATCTATATGAGATGAAGTGAAGCGGTCTATAACGTGCTGCATATGATCATTTACACCGTATATTTCATGAACAACAACGAGAGCTGATTTTTTCTTCATAGTTACAATGTACCTCTATGAAACTTATATTCTTTCTCAACAAGGCAGATACGCAGATGGAAGTTTTCATACCATTGCTCACGGCCTCTTTTTTTCGCTTCTTTATGTAAGGCGTTCCTTTTCCAATTTTCAATTGCTTCAAGTGACTCCCAATAAGAAATTGTAATTCCGAGTCCAGAATTATCACGTGCGCTTTCGACACCTAAAAATCCAGGTTGCTGTTTCGCAAGGTCATCCATTTTTTCGGAAACGTTACTATAATCTGTTGTATCATTTGATAGGTTAGAAGTGAATATAACTGCATAATAGGGCTTGTTTTTTTCTAAATCATATTTCATTATTTTTCCCCCTTAATGTATAAGTGCGAATAATTAATTCATAGTTTGTATTTTAGCAGGTTAAAAAAAGAAAAGAAGTAGAAGATTCTTATTTTTTTTTAGGTGTTGTAAAACAGAGGATAGAAGGGATTTATATTAAGTAATCTAAAGTAAGAAAATGCCACTTCAAAAAAAAGAAGTGGCATTTTTTATATTTCCTCTAAGCTATTAACTGGAACTGTTAATTCGCGTCCTGGATTTTTCACTTCATATATGCGGGCGGTTTCGTTGCTTTCGTCGACGTGTTGAATCGTAACAGGCATGCCTTGAAAATTGACATTAGCAAGTTCTGATGACACAGAAAGCTCTTTTGCGCGTTGTATATTCATTTATATTCCTCCCATCATTATTATCTTTGCTAAAAAAGAGGAATAATATACCATTTCGAGACATTCTTAAAGTTTTTGTATTATTTGTAATATTTCTTTAATAAATGAAGAGAAGGTGGAATCAGGATAGGACTGTATGATTTCATGTGCTTCTGTTATTTCCTCCAGAGCCCTTTTTTTATCGTTAAGTTTTACATAACAAAGGGCACGATATGCACCAGCTGTTGTAAGCCACGCTTGATCAAGTGGATGGTTCATATAATCCGGCATGATACCACGTTGCAATGTTTGTAAAGCCTCCTCATAACGTTTTAAGCCGTATAAAGCTTTTCCTTTTTCAAGATAATACAATCCATCGTCTTGAAAAATTGGTTCATCTTTAAGTTTTTCTCGAAATTGTTCTAGGTGTTCTAATGCAATTGTATACTCATTAGTAATTGTGTTGTAGTAGTAAGCTTTTAAAAGATCAATAATAGCAATGGATAAAGTATCTTCTGTAAAAATGGCGAATTGCTCCGATTTTTTTATGTAATATAAATATTTTTCTTTATCAGCTGTAATGACTTTTTGGTAAGATAAAAT
>NZ_JBFUIN010000146.1:0-7259 GCF_056401855.1 Bacillus sp. P4_D3 | reverse complement strand
CTCGGGATCAGGGGAAAAAGAAAAGACGAACACAACGCCGAAAAGTAGTGAAAAAGAAGGCGGGAAATTAGCAGCAAAGCAAGTACTTAATTTAACAGAGAGCCAAGAGATTCCATCTATGGATTCAGCAAAAGCGACAGACCAAGTATCGTTTCTTGCTTTAAACAACGTAATGGAAGGTTTATATCGACTTGATAAAGATAATAAAGCAACACCAGGGGTTGCTGAATCATATAAAAAGAGTGATGATGGTAAAAAGTATACATTTACATTAAATAAAAATGCAAAATGGTCAAATGGAGACCCTGTAACAGCGAAAGATTTCGTGTTTGCTTGGAAACGTGCGGTGGATAAAAATACAGCAGCGGAATATGCATACATTATGTTTGATTTAAAGAACGCAAAAGCAATTAATGATGGAAAAGCACCACTTGATACGTTAGGTGTAAAAGCTGTAGATGACTACACATTAGAGGTAGAATTAGAAAATCCAGTTCCTTACTTTGTAGAATTAACTTCATTTGGAACATTCTATCCGTTAAATGAAAAATTCGTAAAAGAAAAAGGAGAAAAATACGGTTTAGAAGCAGATACAACGTTATACAACGGACCATTTACATTAACAGACTGGAAACATGAAGAAGGTTGGAAATTAAAGAAAAATGCACAATATTGGGATAATAAAACAGTTAAGTTAGATGAAATCAACTTTAACGTAGTAAAAGACAGCGGTACACGTGTAAACTTATATGAAAGCGGACAAATCGATCGTGCTGGACTTACGTCTGAAATGGTTGATAAATATAAATCAAATCCAGACTTCTATACACAAAAAACACCGTCAACGTACTTCTTACGTTTAAACCAAAAACGTGGTGGCCACGATACAGTGTTAAAGAGTAAAGATTTACGTTTAGCGATTGCGATGGCGTATGATAAAAAAGGCTTAACGAATGTTATTTTAAATGACGGATCTACACCTGCAGATTACTTAGTGCCAAAAGAATTTGCGAAAAGCCCAGATGGAAAAGACTTCCGTAAAGAAAATGGAGATATTTTAAAAACGGATGTGAAAAAGGCAAAAGAGCATTGGGAAAAAGCGAAAAAAGAGCTTGGAAAAGAGCAAGTAACGATTGAGCTATTAAACTACGATAGCGATAACGCGAAAAAAGTAGGGGAGTTCTTAAAAGGAGAGCTTGAGAAGAACTTACCGGGCTTAACAGTGAATTTGAAAAACCAACCGTTTAAACAAAAATTAAAATTAGAATCAGATCTAGATTATGATTTATCTTACGCTGGTTGGGGACCTGACTACTTAGATMCAATGACATTCATTGATATGTTCGTTACAAATGGACCTCATAACCARACTGGATATTCAAATCCGAAATATGATGAAATTGTAGAAAAAGGTAAAGGCGAACTATTAACGAAAACGAAAGATCGCTGGGATAGCTTACTGAAAGCTGAGAAAATGTTACTTGAAGACGCAGCAATTGCACCATTATATCAACGTGGTGATGCTCTTGTTCAAAGAGCGAAAGTAAAAGGTATTATTCACCACCCAGTTGGTGGAGATTACAGCTACAAATGGGCATATATTGGTGAAGATAAGTAAGAGAGAGGGCGCGCGATGCGCCCTTTTTTTTATGCACTTTTCTTCCTTCTTGGAATATATAAAATAAAAAAGGGAGAATTCCATGGAACGAAATACTTACATCGATTTTCTAGCTTACTACGGAATAGGGAGTGCTCATCCTGGTGGTTTTACGTTAACAAAACAATTATTATCTCAATTGCCACTTAAAAGTGGAGCTAGTGTCCTTGAGATAGGTTGCGGCACGGGGAAAACAGCGGCGTATATGACAAAAGAATTGGGTTATAAAGTGACAGCGGTTGAAAAGAATGAAATTATGATTCAAAAAGCGAAAGATAGATGGTTGTTTGATGGTTTGAATATACAATTGATTCAAGGAGATGTAGAAGGATTACCGTGTTTAAATGATTCATTTGAGCTTGTACTTGGAGAATCTATACTCGCTTTTACAAATAAAGAAAAGGTTATTTCGGAATGTTATCGTGTATTACAGAAGGATGGAAAGCTTGTTGTCATTGAAATGATTACCGAAAAACATATTGAGAAGAAAGAGGAGGAAAAGATTGGACAGTTATACGGTATGAAAGAAGTATTAACTGAGAATGAGTGGATTCATTTATTTAAAGCAGCAAATTTTAAAAGAATTACAATTGCGGGTGGCGGAACTATTGCAGAAACAGTTGCAGGACATATGGAAGAGCCAGAGTGGAATGTATCACCGTTTATTCCAGAAGAATTGTATGAAGCGTGGGTGCAACACGAACAAGTACTGCTTATGTATCAACATATTTTAGGACATCGCATTTTTATATGTGAAAAATAGAGAAAAAGAGTTGGCTAAAGATAGTCAACTCTTTACTATGTTAGATGAAAAATAATGCAGCCAAAGTAATTCCAAAAATAAAACCAAATCCGAGTTCAAAGCCCCAGCCGCCACCAAATCCACAACCGCCGCAACCACGACGGCCACATCCGCAGCCACCGAATCCACCACTGAATCCACCATCGAATCCACCACCACATCCAAATCCACAGTTATCACATCTGCTAAGACCGCCGCAAATATCACATCCGCCATTTGAATATGCGCCATGGTATCCAAATCCTGTATCAAAAGATGAACGCTGCTGTACTGGCTCAATCCAAACAGAATCATTTGTCACGTCTATTATTTTTCCTAAATGGATATGACCATCACGATCTTCAATTCGAACAACTTTTCCGAAATAACGTTGGCATGTATTATAACATTTTTGTCTATGCATGTTCTTTCCTCCTTCCCCCATTACAGTAATACGATATGTAAGGGGGACAAGTGCGGCTTGTACGAATGACCTATCTATCATAATTGTTATAGGAAAGGGGAAATATACGAACAGGATACATAATGAGGAGGAAAGGAAATGAAATCTACAGACCAATTTCAGACGTATGAAGTTCCTTGGGAAGAATTTATAGAAGCATTGCGGGGGGAAATAAAGAAACAAGTAGGGGCGGATATTATTGATACGGTCGTATGTAATTTAAAAGATGGTTTTGAAGTGTATACATATGTGCAGGGTGATTTGGATTTCGAGTATACAGAAGCTCTTGAACGAAAATATGGGAGTGATGCGAAAACACCTAATTTATTAACAGTTATGCTGGTAGCTAGCATTTATAATACGGGTGAAGAGAATATACGTTTACATGCAGATCAAAAGGAAAATCCGATTGTTGAAGTATATGTGAAGAAGTAAAGAGTGCGCTAATTATAGCGTGCTCTTTATTTCTTGTATTGAAAAGAAAATCAAACTTTAATGGTGGAATTTATAGCGGGAAAAGTATGAAAGCTATGTGTTATTTCAGATATATAATAAGGAAAAAACTCGAAATAAAATATGGGAGTAGTTTATTTTTGTTTACATAATGTAATTGTTGTGAACTGTTGTCCTAAAATACAAGTCATATATCTTGTTTCCCCTCATAAATTTAAACATAGGAATTTGTCTACAAAGGTGGCGAAGCCTCATCATGAAAATTCGAATTTGTGCCACGTTCATGTTGTTTCTATTTATATGTTTACCTTTTTCAGTTTTTGCAAAAGGAGAGGAGGCAAAGGAAAGGGTCGTTTCACTTGTATATGATGATTCGGGCAGCATGAGAAATAACGATCGCTGGAAGTATGCCAATTACGCCTTGCAAAGTTTAGTTGCGMTATTAGATGAGAAAGATAAATTTTCTTACGTTCCAATGAGTAAGCCAAATGATCCGTTAAACATTTCGTTAACAAAGGATCAAAGGCAAACAGAAATTAATGGAATCGGCGCGTGGAAAACATATTTAAATACTCCATTTAGCGCAGTAGAAACGGCGATGCAATCTATAAAGAAGGAAGCAGATATAGATGGGAAACGTGAATTTTGGCTTATTGTATTAACTGACGGGGCATTTAATGATTTGGAGAAAGATAAGGTTGGCGGAAAAGAACAAATTACACAGAAGTTAGCACAGTTTAAGAAAGAGATGGATTCTAAAAAGATCTCTTTACACCCAGTCTTAATCACGATGGAAGAGGATTTAGGGCAGCAAGAGAAGCTGCAGTTAAATACGTTTAAAGAGATTTGGAAAAAAGAAATGAATGGAGTTGTCATGCCGTCTAGCGGTGAGGATGGTATTGTACAAAGTGTGAATCAAGTGGCAGCATTAGTTGCAAATCGTGATCCATTTTCTTCTGTTGAATCGATTGTCAAAACGAAAATAGTAGGGAAAAAAGTAGAGATTACAACACCGTTTCCATTAAAGCGTATGACGCTTGTACGACAATCACCTTCTTTGTCTAATTATAAAGTTATGCAACTTTCCAAACCGTTACAATTGCAGTCTTCTTTTTCTATACATGCACCAGGAGAAGCTAAATTATTCGGAAATATAGTGCATGTAAGTACAGCGAATCAGGAAGTGATTAAGCCAGGGACATATACGATAGAAGTGGATCAGGACATTGAGAAAGAGGGATTACAAGTACTTGTTGAACCAGCGCTTAATTATACTGTTTCTACGTATGACAAAGATGATAAAGATAGAAAAAATGTTGAGAAAATGTATGAAGGTGTGACAGCTGTTATTGAAGCGAAACCTACTGAATTACCAATTCAAATTTCTTATTTCGAAGCAGAAGTAGAAATAGACGGAAAGCAGTATCCGATGAAGTGGGATGATAAAAGACATGTGTTTTATTACGAGACAAAGGTTGGTAAAGAGTTAGTACGCGGGAAAGTCCATATGAATATAAAGGGATTTTATAGACAGACGAAAGAATTCAAGATTGAACCAGCTGAAAAACCAAAATTAACACTTCAAGCTGTTACGAAAGATTATGAAGAAAAGGTAACAAATTTAGAAAATAGTAAACCATTTATTTTACAGCCCCAGTTAAATGGTAAACCGATGACAGAAGAGGCTGTAAAGAAACTATTAAAATCTACTGGTGTCACATCGAATCAATCGATCAACTATGAATTAAAACAGCATGGTAGTCAAGTTTATGTTTATCCTCGACCTTATTACTCCGACACATTCAATTTTACAGATACCGGCACCGTAGAGGCTACCATCACGATCAATGATTCAAAATTACAAGAAGTAAAGGAAAAGATCGTACTGCACATTGAAAATGCGCCGTTTTTTGAGAGGTATGCGCTCATTTTTAAATTTGTAATTCCTATTACTTTATTACTTTTAATAGTAGGAATTATTATTTTAGGATGGATTGTTCGTCCGAGATTTCATCGGAAAGCATTACTATATTACGAATGGGATCAAGAAGTAGCGAAAGATTGGCTTTATCAATCTGAACCAGAGTTACTTAAAAATAAATGGTGGAAGCACTATTTTGGCATTCCATTCCGAGCAGAAAGAAAGACGGTRCAATCTGTAACATTAATAGCGAAAAAAGGATCGAAATCTATATTTGTAGCAAAAGAATCGCAAGTAGTTGGGATGATTATTGATGGGATGTTTATAACAGAGGAAGAGGTAGGAATGGAGCATAAGACGTTGTATCCAAATGAACTTTTAGTAATTGATAGAGGATATGGTAAGGAGATTTACCGGTACGAATGTGAATAGTAGATAGGGTGTAAGAGGGGCGGAGGAGGCCCGGCTCTCTTTATTCTTCTTTTCAAACAAGCAAGAATAGGAAGGTGGTTCACATGACATTACAAGTTCCAACAATTTTAATTGGCTTAGGTGGAATCGGTAGTACTGTCACACATCAAATATATGAAAGATTACCTGAGGAGCGTCGTAAAAAGGTAGCGATGCATGTATTTGATACAGATGTGAATACATTGAGTAAATTTGATCATATTCGGAAGTTTAAAACGCAAACGAGCTCGAGTAAAACACCGAGAGAGTATATTGCGGGAGATCCAACGATTCCAGAGTGGTTTCCGATGGACCCGACTATACTCGATAAACCGTTAACAGAAGGGGCTGGACAGTTACGCGTCATTTCACGGTTAGCGTTACGTGCTGCGATGAAAGAAGATAAACTCACATCGTTTTGGCAAGAAATCGAGAAGATTTTTCCAGTTACAAGTGATCAGACCGAATATGGTGTACGTGTCATTATTGTAACATCACTAGCTGGCGGAACAGGTTCAGGGATGTTTTTACAAATCGCATTATATTTGCGTGAGATGCTCCGGAAAAAATTGCAGCATCACAACATTTTAATTCGCGGTGCGTTTTTAATGCCTGATGTTTTAGTTAAGACGAGAACGGTTAGTGCGAAAGAGTTTGAAACTGTGCAAGCGAATGGTTATGCATCGTTAAAAGAGTTGCACGCTATTACGCTCGGGTCGACTGGTGAATTATCAAAACGAGGCGGCGTAACGATTGAATTAGAATATCGTCCTGATCAAGTGGATGAAGATGGAAGAACAAATCATACGATAAAGCAGCATCATTTACCGTACAATTATTGTTTCTTATATGATTATGAAAATTTACATGGGCACCATTTGCACAATTTATCGGATTATATGGAGCAAATGGCAAATACGATTTATTTACAGTTATTCAGTCCAATGTCTGCAAATCATTTTGCGCAAGAAGATAATCAAATTCAGCAATTGGCAGAATCGAGTGGGAAAGGGAGATATTGYGGAGCAGGAACGGCGAAGCTCATTTATCCGTATGAGCACGTTTTGAAATACTGTGCTTTAAAATGGGCGGTGCAAGGTTTAGATGAATCTTGGCTTCATTTAGATCAACTGTTTCAAGAGAAGAAGCAAAGATATGATCAAGATGTAAAGCGCGGTATGCAGCGTGAAAAGCCAGAGCGCGGGAAAAGTTATTTAGAAGATTTAGAGCATCTTGCTACTCGTCCAGAACAGGCCCATATTTTTTATAGACAAATGTTCAATGAGACGCGCGAAGGGGCAGAGGGCGGTAAGGTCGGTGTTGCGAAGTCTAAGTTGTTTTTAGAGGCTGTCGAAAGCTACGTACACCGTACAGTGCAAAAAGATGAAGAATTAAACCGCCTACAGCATGAGTGTAAAATATCGGCTGCGAAACTGAAAATGATGGAACAAATGAAAGGTGAAGTAGCGAGAGTTGATCATGCGGTTCGTTTATATGCTTATGCGATTCCGAGCCGTGTACATGAGCATGTGAC
>NZ_JBFUIN010000145.1:0-7287 GCF_056401855.1 Bacillus sp. P4_D3 | reverse complement strand
ACCGTATGTGACAGAAAAACACTTAGTATCAAAGAGCAGTTTTTAACGCATTAACAATAGATGAGGAGGAGAGATTTTAATGACGAAAGCATCAGCTCAAAAAACTTTGCAAGATTTTTATTTCTTGTTATTTACCTTTGTATCCGGATTCTTTTACTTTTGTTTCTATCTGGTCAGCATTACATTTGCATTAGTAATGACTATTATCTTTTTGGGTATTCCCTTGTTGGCTTGGGTGCTACAAACAACTCACACGTTTGTTCAGTATGAACGTATTCAGACGAAGGTTTATACAGATGTATCGATAGAGTTATTCGAACCAAGAAAAAAAGAGGAGGGAGATAAATGGATTAAAGCGAGAGATACAATCCTTAATAATAGCAACTGGAGGGCTATTTTTTGGCTCATGCAGAAATTTTTTGTCGGAATAATGAGTCTTATATGTGCTGTTTTACTGTATGTAATGCCGCTAGTATGTATCGTTACACCCTTACTTTTTCGATATTTTAATATATACTTATTGGGCATTGCTGTGAATTCATGGGAGACAGCAATTTTTGTCATGATTGTTGGTTTCATTCTCATCTGGATACATAATCTTATTGGAAACTGCTTAGTTCGAATTATTGGAATGTACACGCGTTCCATGTTTAAAGCTATAAAGGAGTGATAATTTGTTTAAGACTTTGAAACTATGGTTCTGGTATGATTGGGCCTTACTTTGTATACGTTTTATTATTTGGCTATCATTGATATCAACGACTATCCAACAACAAGATCATTTGACAGTACCACTTTGGATCATAATTCTTTGGGAAATCGTTTCATTTTCAGTACCTTGGATTTGTTTAATGTTCAGTTATCGCTATTATTTGTTTACTGAAATAATATTATTTGGCGGAGTGTGTTTCTATTTAACTTTATTATTTCCGTCAGCGTATCTTACTTTTTTAATGCCAACTTTTATGATTGCGGCAAATAGCGCTCATAAATCTTACCGCTGGTCGGGTCCTATCACAATTATTTTGTTCCCGTTGCTCATTGCGATATTTTCCAAAGTAACAGATTTATGGGTAATCATCCTACAACTCAGTTTAGCTTTTGCTATGGGCTCTTTCTTTCGTTTACTGGCTATTAATTACCGTCAAAGTGAAACTATTCGGAACCAGAAACATGTATTGGAACAATACGTATCCCAAGTTGAGCGGATTACATTACTCGAGGAACGTGATAGGCTCTCAAAAGACTTACACGATACGATGGGGCATTCCTATACCTCAATTATTATGGGGATGGAAACATTACGTATGGAATTAAAGTCTAAAGAAGGAGAGCAACAGCTCGATTCATTATTACAATTGGCCCGTAACAGTATGGAAGAAGTAAGACTGTATTTACATCAATTGGATTTATCACAAGAATCGCTTCCCTTAGCTGTCACATTACAACAATTGACAGAGGAATTTAAGAAACATGCAAAAGTAAATGTACGTACTCAAATAATAGGGGAAGAGTATATGGCTTCCAAACAATCAAAAATGACACTATATCGGAGCTTGCAGGAATCACTAACAAATGCTGTTCGCCATGGGCATTCCACAGAAATCATTGTGTCACTTCACTTTGAACCACAACAGATAAGATTGGATGTACAGGATAATGGCTGTGGGGTCGAAGAGTGGAAGGATGGCTTTGGATTAACTGCAATGAAAGAGCGCGTGAGTCAGTCTCAAGGAAGGGTCATTGTTTATTCCAAAAAGGGGGAAGGGACGTTAATTTCATGTGTTTTACCTAAACAAGCACAACTGTCTAATGAACAAATCCGCCTGTGTATTGTCGATGATCATTCTTTTATTCGAGAAAGCCTTCATACAATTTTGGATGGACAGGAGGATTTACAAGTAGTGGGAATGGCTGAAGATGGAGAACGGGCTGTGGAATTGTGTGAAAGACTAAAACCAGATGTAGTATTAATGGATTTAGAGATGCCCAATCTGGATGGAATTCATGCGACTAAAATGATTAAGGAAAAATGGCCGGGCATTCGTGTACTCATTCTGTCAACCTTTCAGAATACAGAAAGGGCAAAAGAAATCATACGAAATGGTGCGGATGGATATTTATTGAAGTCCATAGATTCGCGTGAACTAGCTGAATCAATTCGTCTAGTCTATCGAGGAGGCACGATGATTAATCATGACTTGTTCCATAGAATGTGGGAAGAAAATGAAGAAACAGGATCATTTGAATCGCGATCAGATGGAAAAGAGTATGGATTAACGAAACGAGAACTAGAGATTTTGGAACTATTATCACAAGGAAGCCGTTATAAAACAATAGCTTCGAAACTTTACTTGTCAAACGGAACGGTAAGAAATTACGCCTCCAATCTCTATGAGAAGCTAGGAGTTAAAAATCGAGAAGAAGCCGTACAAAAGGCAAAAGAAACAGGATTACTTTCTTGACACTCTCACTTGAACTAGTTAGCTGAAGTCAATGGGGAACTTACAGATAATGCAGGGCATCACTACCCAATACTACATTTGAAACTACAATGAAAAATAAAGAGTTGGAAGCCCCCTGCTTTTTTGTGAATATAGTCCAATATAATTTAGTTGTTTAAAATGGGTATTCGGATTTTCATATCGAAAAGGTATAAGGTATAAGGGAGATGAATATTTTATTAAAACCTATCTTCACAGAGGACTGGTAAATAGTTTTCATATTCGCTAGTACATCGGTCCTAAATCTGAAAGTGAAATAGATATTTTGGTCAATAACATCTGTGATTTAGATGCTATTTCCCTCATTTCGAAAATATCTATTACGTTGCCATGAGTGGTTTTGGAATTGAAAGAGGTACTTCCGTAAAGTCGGGGATAATAACACTCACTAAATTCAAGCTCTCTATAAAGAGAAGAATTTAGAAACTAAAGAAATTAGTGTGATGGTGCTTTATTGTAGTCAAATATAAAATATGTCGTTTTGAGTTGAAGTAAAATGTGTAATCTAATTCTAAAATTTAAATTATATTGGAATGATGCAAAAGGGAATCCAAAACTGAAGTATCCAAGTAGGTCTGCGCAACCAGCCTGAAGATGGTCATCCCATTGGATTCAATATGAAAAAGAGAACAGGTTAATATATTTCTAATCATTTAAAGGGAAGGGTATGTGATTGAGATGAATAATACATATAATGAAAAGACACATACATCGATTAAACAATTATTTAACAAGTTTTCGCCAAAAGCTCCTGGCTTTGCATATATTGCTAGTTTCGATAGCGGAGTAACTTATAAAGGTGCAGTTGGCTTAGCTTCTATAGAGGGGAATCTACCCATAACTACCAAAAACGTTTTTAATATTGCTTCAGTTTCTAAACAATTTACAGCATTTTCTATATTACTCTTAGAACAAGAGGGGAAATTGAATTTAGATGATTCAATTGTAAAGTTTGTCCCTTCTATAGGAGCATATGCTGAACCTGTAACATTGAGACACCTAATTCATCACACTGGTGGACTAGTTGATTATATGGAATTGGCTGAAGCAGCAAATATTAAATATACTGATACATTAACTGTGGAAGAATCGCTAGAACACCTTAAAAGTCATCAAATTGCAAGGTTCCCAGTTGGAACAAAATTTGAGTATAGCAATACAGGATATTTTTTATTATCACAAGTGATAGAGAAAGTAAGTGGCAAGTCTCTACCTCAGTTTAAAAAGGAGCGTATTTTTGACCCTTTAAATATGAGGGCCACAACAATTGTGGATTACTACCCAACTACTATATCAATTGCTAGCGGATATTCGAAGAATGAACAAGGAACATATAAAATCTATGAAAGCCCTTGGGAACATACAGGGGATGGGGCAGTTCATACAACAGTTGAAGACCTGGTAAAATGGGGAGAGAATTTAACTATAGGTACCGTTGGTGGAAAAGACCTTGTTAAAAGAATGAGCGAAATAGGTCCGGAAATTTCTCCAACTGGAGAATCGATTATTGACAATGAAGATTATGCTTTTGGGCTGAGAGTTGCAGAAGGTTTTAATTGTCGATACCTGGAACATTCAGGAAGCTGGGCAGGTTATCGTTCACACTTCATGAGGTTTCCAAAAGAATATTTGTCTGTTGCGGTACTAAGTAACTATGATGAATTTGACTCTAAAAAATATGCTAATAAAATAGCAGGAATTGTTTTAGAAAAGTAAAAAATAGAGTGTAGAATACAGTATTTGGTTTACCCCACGTGGTTTTATATTGTTTTAAATTTATCTTACACTTTCTCAAAATCCAATCAAACAAACGGAAATAACCGTAGAATCAGAATTGTATTTTTAATTTTCGGAATGATCATTACCATTGTTGCGGTAATATTACAAATCGAGTATCCCTGCATTCTCATTTAGGGGGTACTTTAAAATCTTAGCTAGATGGGCAGGGGGTAGCGTCAGAAAAATGCGGATTTACAACGTTAAGGAAATCCCAAAATAAAAAAGCCGAATTTCTCGATGTTAAAATTAAGAAACTTGGCTTTTTTGCTCTGGAAAAGCGCCCTTTTATTGAATAAGAATTTTCTTCAAATCGAGACGGATTGGTATACAACACAACATTCACGAACCCTGTAGCGTGAATGTTGTGTTATATGACGTACCCGACTTCTTGGAATTACTTTCACACTGCTTTTCTGTTTCAATTTTACTGCAGCAATATATATTTCAGTAAAGGCTTTTTATAAAACGGCACGTCCTTATTTGTTACCGAGTTGTTCCGCCAAACCGATTAGAAGTCCTTCAGTTCCACGAAGGAGGAGTTTATACTGTAAATAAGGAGACATACATGATGTGGTGAATCTTTACACCCTTATTATAGTAAGTGCTTATATATATATAATAATAATTCATTTTAATATGAAATATTGCATTTTTATACATTTAGACCTCTATTAGTCATCTCTTAATGGTATCATAGCGAGGTGAGAGTCTTCAAGGGTTCTCCTTAATAGGAGGAAACGATATATGGAAAGAGTGCAAGCGATTGACAGTAATCTGAAACTCAAGAGCTGGGGTAAACAGGTACTAGCTGTAGGCGGAATGTTAGGGTTCTGCTACTTGGTGTTATATGTTTTCAGTTTCTTAGTTGTTATATAAATACTATACAACTACACTAGTGGGGTCTTGCCTACAGAGGTAAGGCTCTTTTGTTGTACCTGAGGTAAGCATACTATACACAATACCTCTCAAGATTTTCGGATTACCCTGTATGGTGCCTTGTTCCTCAGATGGTACAAATATAGGTTGATGGGCATGTGGCGGTACCCCATATTATTAAAATTAAGATGGTTCAAGTCGCAGGAAGGCACCTTAAGGTGTCTTTTTTTGCGCTTATAGGGGTAGAACCACATCGCTATCAAGCTAAGCTTATACAACGTCAATTATAGTAGAGGTTATTTCTTTTTTCTAAAGGGAAAGTGTAGGTGATTGAAAGATTCGCATACGAAATAAACCCTAACGGGTTTCATTTTTTGAATTAAGCCGCTTGATTATCAGACATGGTAAAATTGTAAACGACACCTAAAATATCAAAGACTGTTTTCTTCTCATATCTGTGAGATTTTCGCCCGTTTTGATGTAGGAGATTGAACAGGCGAAGTAGAATCTTTGATAGCTCTTGGGTGTCTTTCTGTATAGCTTGGAAAAGAAGTAGAAAATAATCTTTAATCATATATATGGCCTTATACTCACTCAGTTCTCGTTTCTTTTTTATAAGAAGTAATTGCCGCATTTGAAACATGATAGAAGAACAGAGTAGAATGGCAATCAATTGTCCATACAAATGGCACTCCCATCTTTCTGATTTTATCTTTTTACACTGATGAATTTGAAAGAATGATTTCCACGTTTTAAATAAAATTTCAATTTGCCAACGCAAAGAGTACCAATCATGTAATTGTCCCATCAGGACAATATCTGTCGGCGTGTTTGTCATATATACATTGATACCACTGAATCGTTTACTACGAGAAGAATACTTCATTCCTTTCTTTTTTTCTCTCACAGTTTGATCTTGTAATCGTTTTTGTTGTTGTTCTTTTGTTAGCCGATGAACAATCACACGAGTTGGTACTTTATCAATCATTCCTACATAAGCGTCAGGTATTTCGCATGTTTGTCCCGGTTGAAGTGAGTTCATTAAAACCTCCATATCTATCTGGATATACTCTGTACCTTTCTTGATTCTTCCATCTTGAAAATAATTAGGGCTGGGATTTTTTTGATAAATACGTGTATTTGATTTAATACGAGAGATATAGTAAGCCTTTTCATTTTGTATATGCTGAAGATCTTTCAAGTGAAAATAACCTAAATCACGGATACATAAATCATTCGCTGTCACAGTTGGGACACACAGAGAACCATAGGTTCGATCATGTTGTTTACCTGGACCTGTATGAATATGAAGGAACTGTCCACTTAATAAATCATACTCAAGCTGAACCTTTACTCCCGCTGTATGGCTGCATCCTCCTGCACCTGGATAAACAAACGAAAAAAGATCTGGAAGTTGAAATGCAGTTGAATCTAAAATACGAATACGCTTGAAAACAGAAGTATATGGAGAAGAAATCGGTATAGATGAGGTCAATTTTTGGTTTAGTAGTTCGGATAGTGTGTGTTGTAAAAATTGGACGGCTGCTTTATTAAATCGTTGATTCAGTCCCTCGGGACTGATGAGCACTTCTGTCGATGCTTCTAAACAGCTAGATAACTAAGTTAAAGACGTCGTAGCGACATTTTGATTCATCCATACACATAAAGCGACTAAATCTTTTGCTTGGTACTTACTGGTTCGTTGAACAAAACCAACATCTCTAGCAAAATCTCGTAAGATATTTGGGGATAAGAAGCTTTGAATTTCTTGAGCAAATAGTTGTAATTCATCAGATACAGAAATAGACATACAAAAACGCCATCCTTTCCTATGATTCTACAGAAAGCATAGCGTATTTTTTCATTTTAGGGGGTATTTTGTTTTGTTAGCTTGATAGTGATGTTGCGGTACCCCGTATAGCAAAGATTTTTCAAGAATTTGTGGATTTCATAGAAAACAAACGGAATATCAAGTAAAATATTATGTATTGTTTTATACATTTCAAAAGTTATTTTGATGATATTTTTGTAAGTGTATGAGTGGAAGTATCATCATGTATAGTATGGTTGAAATGGCACAAGAGAACTTTTTTAGTTCCTATCATTCTCTTTGATAAATGTTTGAAAT
>NZ_JBFUIN010000144.1:0-7379 GCF_056401855.1 Bacillus sp. P4_D3 | reverse complement strand
CGTCTTAACTGTAATAAGTCCCGTGCATTTACATTACCAAATGCAACTTTCCCTGCTAAACGCTCTAAATCATATACTTCTTTTAACTTTTCTTTTAAATCTTCACGTAAAAAGTAATCATTTACAAACGTTTCAACCATTTCTAAACGCTCTTCAACTTTTTCTTTCTGGATAAGTGGACGTTCCATCCACTGTTTTAACATACGCCCACCCATAGCCGTTTTTGTTTTGTCTAATAGCCATAATAATGAGCCTGTCTTTTCCTTCGTGCGAAGAGTCTCTGTTAACTCTAAATTGCGTTTTGAATGCACATCAATTTTCATAAATTGATTCGTGTAATAAATTTCTACTGGTTGCAAGTGATCTAACGAACGTTTTTGTGTTCTTATCACATAGTTAAATAAGCGTCCAATTGCTTTAATTAATTTTGCTTGGGAAACATTTTTCACAAGATGTTCTAATCCTTCTGGAATAGTTGTTGCATCTTCATACGAAATCGTCATTTTTAATGTTTCAGTTAATTTATTTAATTCATCTTTTGAAAATGTAGAATCTACAACAATTTCTTTTGAACCAGTTGCATACACTTCTAATAAAATATCTTCTACTGAACCTGTTAACAACGTCACTGTATTTTGTCCAGTCGTTAAGTCATTGCAAGCTAGCGCATAAGATCCATCTTCGAAATGTGTTAATGCTGCTAAGAAGTTATTCTCTTTCTCGTCTATTGTACGCCCTTCCATCATCGTTCCTGGCGTAATTAGTTGTACTACTTCACGGCGCACTACACCTTTAGCTGTTTTTGGATCTTCCACTTGCTCACAAACAKCTACTTTATATCCTTTTTCAACAAGTTGTTCAATATAATTTTTAGCTGCATGATGCGGTACACCGCACATCGGTATACGATCACTACTACCACCATCTCGGCTCGTTAATGTAATTTCAAGTTCATGAGCTGCTTTAACCGCATCCTCAAAGAACATTTCATAAAAATCACCTAATCGGAAAAATAAAAAGGCATCTTGATAGTCTGCCTTAACCTTTAAGTATTGCTGTATCATAGGCGTATATTGCGTCATGTCTTTCCTCCATAATTCTTACATAATAATCTATATTCATATATGTCACACTTCACGGACACCCATATCTCCTATTCCAGGAGTCTTTCCTCATTATAGCACATTTCATAAGGAATCATGGTCATTCAGCACCACTTATGTACTGTAAAAAGCTAGGAAGAACTTCTCCCTAGCTTTCTCTTACTCTTCTTCTGCGTCAACGATAAAGTTCGGATCTAATTCTTCAAATTCATCATCATCGACTTGGAAATCCTCGTCTGATTCTACGCAACCTTCAGGATTTACACTTACACAAATTTTCGTTTCCCCAACTACTTCTGTTACAAATTCACGTTCTACCGTCACAACAATTTTATTACMATTTGGCGATACAAGAGCTTCTAAACAATTTGGCGGCTGAATTACACGAGCGATAATTTCTAAATCGTCACCAGAAAAGTTTTTGTCACGATAACCAATGCTTACTTCATCATTGTAGTTAACACGCTCTGTTACAACTTCAGTCTTTGTGTTTCCATCAAATGAATACCAAGTGTTTACATCATAGAAACCTTCAATTTCCACATGTTTCCCATTCTTTCTCGCTTCGTACGAATGGTTAATTACCCAGCACCCTAAAATACTTGTTGGCTCATTATTCGATTCACATGTATGCGTTGACTTTGTATACTTACGTCCTTTTCCAACCACTGCTTTTGTAATAATCTCTCTAAATTCGGACATTCGTAACCCTCCTCAATCACTATTCACTTAATCATATGCGTGACAATAGCGGAATGTGTCATTCTTTTTTTTGAGAAGAATTTACAATATAACTCACTAAAAAAAAGAGATGTCAATAAGACATCTCTTTAACAACCACAATTTCCTTTTTTACTTTCTACCGCTGCACCAGTTTCACCCTTCAATACATCGCCACCAGTTGAAACTAATATTTCATCTGTTACATTGTTAGAAATGGTACTAGCAACTAACTGTAGTAAGTCATTTACATATGTTTGTGAAGATTTAAACTCCTGTACAACTGGGATATTATCCAACTTATCTTGAAGCGCATCAATTTCAGCTTCTACTTTTTTCAAAGCTTCCCATTTCCCATAATGTTGCAAGTTTACTGCTTGTTTTTGCAAAGCTTTTATTTCATCAATTGCTCGCTTTACATTTTCATTTTTATGAATTTGTGCTTCTGCTCGCTTAAAAAAATCGACTTCTTCTGTTTCAGAGATCATTTTTGCTAATTCTTTCGCTTGCTCAACAATTTCATCTTTCGTATATACTTTCATCTATTATTTCACCTCAATCGGTTCCTTAACCAATTTCCCGTTAAGAGACCAAGTTTTTGCTTCCGTTACTTTTACTTTCACAAGCTGACCAATTAAAGATTTTGAAGCAACAAAGTTTACAAGTTTATTCGTACGTGTGTATCCTGCAAGTACTTCAGGGTTATTCTTACTTTCTCCATCAACTAATACTTCTACAATTTGTCCTATATAGCGCTTATTCTTATTAACTGCATATTCATTCACTAGTGTATTTAAGCGTTGTAATCGCTCTTTCTTCACTTCCATCGGCACATTATCCTGCATTTTTGCAGCTGGTGTACCTTCACGCGGAGAATAAATAAATGTAAATGCCGTATCAAATCCTACTTCACGATATAACGACATCGTCTCTTCAAACTGCTCATCCGTTTCATTTGGGAAACCAACGATAATATCAGTCGTTAGTACTGCATTCGGAATGGTTTCTTTAATTTTTCGTACAAGCTCTAAATAGTGTTCTCGCGAATATTTACGCGCCATAATTTTAAGCATATCTGTACTACCAGATTGAACTGGTAAGTGGATATGTTCTACTAGGTTACCACCTTTTCCAAGAACATCAATTAAATGATCATCAAAATCACGTGGATGGCTTGTTGTAAAACGAATACGTGCGATATCGATTTTACGAAGTTCATCCATTAAATCGCCAAGACCATATTGTATATCTTCAAAGTCTTTACCGTATGCGTTTACGTTTTGTCCAAGTAACGTAATTTCTTTATAACCGTTCGCAGCTAAATGGCGAATTTCTTTAATAATATCTTCTGGACGTCTGCTGCGCTCTTTTCCGCGTGTATACGGTACAATACAATATGTACAGAACTTATCACAGCCATACATAATATTTACCCAAGCTTTAATATCACCACGACGTACTTTCGGAAGGTTTTCAATTACATCCCCTTCTTTTGACCAAACTTCAACTACCGTCTCTTTTGAGAACATTGCGTCCTTTAAGATATACGGTAATCTATGAATATTATGTGTACCAAACACCATATCTACATGCTGATTTTTTTGCATAATTTTATTTACAACAGATTCTTCTTGAGACATACAACCACATACACCAATTAAAAGATCCGGATTTCTTCGCTTTAATGATTTTAAATGACCAAGTTCACCGAACACTTTATTTTCAGCATTTTCACGAATTGCACAAGTATTTAATAAAATCACATCTGCCTCTTCAGTTGAAAAAGTTGGCTCATATCCAAGTGTTGTAAAAATCCCAGCCATTACTTCTGTATCATGTTCATTCATTTGACAGCCGTATGTACGAATGTAAAACTTTCTTCCTGCGCCAAAATTGCGGAACTCTTCAGGTAAGCCAAAATCTCGTTCAATTTTAACTTCTTCTTTCCCACGCTTTTTCGCCAATTTCAAGGAAGGTGGTTGGTATACACTTTCAAAGTATTTACTATAATCTTTCTCTTCTTTTTTCGTAGAGGAATTTGCTTGTCGACTTGCTAATCGTTGTTGCTCGTTCATCGGTAATCTCCTTTCACCCTTAACTATACACACTCTGTAGTCCATTTTACTGCGCTTAGACCCATCTCAATGATGTTAGATAGCTTGAGAGATAACTTGCCCTTTGAAACTTGAGTAATCGATCTAATCATCCGTAAGAATGAAGTCTTCCCCACACAAATAGACATTCCCTTTTATTATTTCATCTTGTCCTACCCAAAAGCATATTGCTTTATCCCTATACACATTATCATAGTATAGAGCCTTTAGCCAACTTTAACGAAGAAGAAGCCTTATCCTATATTACATTTCACAGTTAATGAACATGCTATTTTTATACAACGATTTATATATTATTTTATCATTCTGAATTTTCTAAGTAAACAAATCTATTAATTATTTTTATTCACTCAAAAAGAAGGTTGCCAAGTGGCAACCTTCTCTCCGATCATTACATAAATTCAGCAACAAGCTCATCAAACATTTTCTGATCCATATTTAAATCAGCTTGCACTAAAGGCTTTTCACTATAGTCTTTTACAAGCTCTTGGTAAGAAGGCTGCTTTGTATTTTGATAAATTAAACCTGTTACTAACCCGTTCTTTTCCATTAATGTTTGCATAGCCATCATGCGGTTAGATGGATCATATCCTTCTACTGTACTTAGTTTCGTTAAATTCTCTTTAAACCAATCATAAGTATTTACTTTATTGTAAGTAACACATGGACTAAATACATTAATTAATGAAAAGCCTTTATGGTTAATACCAGCTTCAATAATTTGCGTCAATTCTTTTAAATCACTTGAAAAGCTTTGCGCCACAAATGTCGCACCAGCTGTTAATGCCATTTCCATAACATTTAGTGATGGTTCAATTGAACCTTGTGGTGTACTTTTCGTTTTAAATCCAGCTTCACTACGTGGTGAAGTTTGACCTTTTGTTAATCCGTAAATTTGGTTATCCATTACGATGTACGTAATATCAATGTTACGACGAATAGAATGGATCGTATGTCCCATACCAATCGCAAAACCATCACCGTCACCACCGGATGCAATAACTGTTAAATCACGATTTGCCATTTTCACACCTTGTGCAATCGGAAGAGCACGTCCGTGAATACTATGCAAACCATATGAATTAATATACCCTGAAATACGACCTGAACAGCCGATACCAGAAATAACAGCTAGCTCATCTGGATTTAAACCAACGTTAGCTGCCGCACGCTGAATCGCAGCCTGCACCGAGAAGTCTCCGCAACCTGGGCACCAGTTTGGTTTTACACTGTTACGAAAGTCCTTAAATGTTGCCATTTAATACAACCCCTTTTTTACATTCGTTGTAAATCTCTTTCGGCAAGAATGGATTTCCATCGTATTTTAAAAGATTAGAAATTTTCTCACCATTGCCAAGATTCATTTTCATAATGTTAGCAAGCTGACCAGTTGCATTGTTTTCTACTACTACAACACGCTTCGCTTTTTTCACAAGTGGATCGATTTCAGCTGTTGGGAACGGATGAATTAAACGTACATGGGCATGGTTTACTTTCATTCCTTCTTGTTCCAAACGCTGCATTGCCTCTTCGATCGCACCACGAGTTGAGTTAAAGCCAACTAACAATACGTCTGCGTCATCATGCTTAGCATTTTTGTAAATAGGGGTATTAAACTGCAAGTTCGCCATTTTACGGAAACGTTTGTCCATTTGATCTTTACGATTTAACGCTGATTCAGATGGTTTACCCGTTTCATCATGTTCTACACCTGTAACATGGTGAATACCATTTTTCATACCAGGTAAAACACGTGGTGAAACTCCATCTTCTGTTACTTCATAACGCTTGAAGTATGCTTTATTTTCACGTTCTGGTAATTCTATTTCTAAATCAAGCTTACCGCGACGAATTTCAACTTTATCTAACTTAAGTGGTTCTACTGTTTGCTTTCCTAAAGAAAGCTGTAGATCTGTTAAGAAGATAACAGGCACTTGATATTCTTCTGCTAAGTTAAACGCTTCTACAATATCATAGAAAGCTTCTTCAACTGTACTTGGCGCCATTACGATTTTTGGAATTTCACCATGCGTTCCGTAAATCATAGCCATTAAGTCAGACTGCTCTTGTTTTGTTGGTAAGCCCGTACTTGGACCACCACGTTGTGTATCAATGATAACTAGTGGTGTTTCAGTAATACCTGCTAAACCAATTGCTTCCATCATTAATGAAAGACCAGGACCAGCAGATGCTGTTAATGTACGAACACCAGCGTAGTTTGCACCGATCGCCATTGTACAAGCTGCGATTTCATCCTCAGTTTGGATTACTGTTCCGCCGACTTTCGGTAACTTTTTAATTAAATATTCCATAATTTCAGATGCAGGTGTGATTGGGTATGCGGACATRAAGCGAGCACCACCAGCTACCGCACCAAATGCGATTGCGTCGTTTCCAATCATAAACATGCGTTTCTTACCATCAGCTTTTTCAAGCTGCATCATGTTTACTTTCTCACCAAGCAATTCTTTCATATATTGAGAGCCGCGTTTAATTGCTTCCATATTCTTTTGAACGACTTGCTCCCCTTTACGACCAAAGATTTCTTCAACAACCTCTAAATAAGCTGTTTCGTCTAACCCTAATACCGAACTAGATGCCCCAACAGCAACCATATTTTTCATTAATGATGTGCCTAACTCTGAAGCAATATCTGTAAACGGTATCACATATAGATTTACATCTGTATTATCAGGTATTGTTGGATTAAATTTCGCATCCGCAACTACAATTCCGCCCGGACGTAGTTCGTGGAAGTTAAAATCAATTGTTTCTTGATCAAAAGCAATTAAAATATCTAAATCATCTGAGATCGCGCGTACTTCTGTTGTACTTACACGAATTTTATTATTTGTATGGCCGCCTTTAATACGTGATGAGAAGTGGCGGTAACCGTATAGGTAATATCCTAATCGGTTTAATGCAATACAGAAGATTTCCCCTGTACTTTCAATTCCTTCACCTTGTTGGCCTCCAACTTTCCATGAAAGTTGACTAATCATCTCCTACACCCCTTTTGGCTGCATTCATTGTAGTGTATTTTTTTACAGTATTAGTTTAGCATTTTTTATGCAAATAAACTACAATGGACGCAAATTATGCCTCTTCTGATTTCCMTTAATCTTTAGTATAATGCTATTTCGTTCACCATTCTAGTATTAGGTCTTAAAAAAATCAATAAATTACCGCGAGTAAAATTTATTTTTTCTGATTTTTTAGAAAATAATAATCAAAAAGTAATACAGTCAATAAAATTTTTATACAAAAAATGCTCTACCATTGATTCACTATACTTTTTACAAAGTTGGTTAATTATATTTTCATAATCCCTATATGCTTCTACACCTACAACAGTTTCTAAAATCCCATCAAAATCAGAACCAAACCCTATATTTTTTTCTCCACCTAATGAACAAATATATTCCACATGCCTTAATATATC
>NZ_JBFUIN010000143.1:0-7382 GCF_056401855.1 Bacillus sp. P4_D3 | reverse complement strand
GAGCGTGTACGTGCGATTGGTGTGAGTAACTTCCAAATCCATCACTTACAAGATGTAATGAAAGATGCAGAAATTAAGCCAATGATTAACCAAGTAGAATACCACCCTCGTTTAACACAAAAAGAATTACAAGCTTTCTGTAAAGAACAAGGTATTCAAATGGAAGCATGGTCACCACTTATGCAAGGTCAATTATTAGATAACGAAACATTACAAGAAATTGCTGATAAACACGGTAAAACGACAGCGCAAATCATTTTACGTTGGGATCTTCAAAATGAAGTTGTAACAATTCCGAAGTCAACGAAAGAACAGCGTATTATTGCAAACGCAGATATTTTCAATTTTGAGCTAACAAAAGAAGATATGGAAAAGATTGATGCTTTAAATGAAAACCACCGCGTCGGTCCAGATCCGGATAACTTTGATTTCTAATAGAGGTAAGTTCAAAGAGTGCAAAAAGTTTGCGCTCTTTTTTATTTTGTCTATGCATAAAAAAAATTTCTAACTAAATAATAAACAGTAGTAAATTTGTTATTTTATAAGGGGTTGTAGACATGAATATAAAACGATCGTTCAAGATAATGGCCACTTTTTTGAGTGTTTTATTTGTATTTGCGAACTTATTATTCCCACTTCAAAAAGCATTCGCAGAAGTTATGGACCATACGAAGTATCAAATGGATTGGAGTTACAGTAGGTCAAAGAAGAAACCAATTCGAACAGAGCTTATTAAAACAGCAGATGGAAAAATTGCTTTTTGTTTAAATGTAGATTTAAAATCGCCAAGTGGTCAAGATTTACCTGAAATGGGTAAAGTGGATATTAACGTGTACCGCGTACTATTAAACGGATACCCACAAAAGAGTCCGCAAGAATTAGGTGTTTCTGATTGGAGAGATGCACATTACGCAACGCAGCTTGCGGTGTGGAATGCGTTAAAACAAATTGATATTAATGATTTAGATTTCCGTAATAAAAATGTAGAAAAAGTAACGAAAGATATAGTTGCAAAAGCAAGTGCTAGTGAAGAACTACAAGAAATTACGATGAGTGTAACACCTTCGGAAGAACAAGAAGCAGTATTAAAAGATGAATTTTTTGAAACTGGTTTATATACAGTGCAAACAAACGCTAAAAGCGGAACGTATAAAGTGCAGGCAACAGGTGCACCAGAAGGCGCGAAGTTCGTAAATGAAAAAGGCGAGGGAAAAACAGAATTTAATGTAGGAGAAAAGTTCCGCATTTTAATTCCGAAACAAACACCATCGGGTGGATTTAGCTTTAAAGTATCAGGGAATTTAACGAAACTACAAGGAATTGCACATAAAGGTACACCGACTATTCAAAATGCGGTTGTGTTACTTGAGCGTAGTGAAGAGAAAACAAGTCCAGAGTTAGCGGTAAGTTGGAAAAAAGCAAATGGTCATGATAATAAACCAAATAAACCCTATACACCAAATGAACCACATAAACCGAATCAATATAACAGATGATGAAAAAAGCTCGTAAACACTATGTTTACGAGCTTTTTTTATTACTCAGCTTCAGAAACAACTGTGAAGCGTTCGTTTACATGTTTTGGATTTTCGATTTCATCAAGTGCTGCTACTGCGAAGTCTTCGTAACTTACGTAGCTATCGCCTTTTGAGTTAACGAGAAGATTGTCTTTGCCAGCTGTATAAGAGCCAGTACGTTTTCCTAGTGCAAATAGTGCAGAAGGGCTGATGAATGTCCAAGTAATATCATTTGTTTGTTGTAAGATTTCTAAGTTTTTACCTTGGTTTTGAGCAGTTGCAAGGTATTCATTTGGGAAACCTGGTGTATCAAATACACGAGTCGTTTTTTCTTCGTCTACAAATAAGCTACCAGCACCACCAACTACAAGTAATTTTGTGTTAGGTGCACCTTTCATAGCTTCGATCAGTACGTTTCCTGCATCTACGTGAAGGTGTTCCTCACCTGCTGGAGCACCGAATGCGTTTACTACAACATCGAATGCTTGTAGGTCATTAGATGTAAGGTTGAATACATCGTTTTCTAAAACTTTTACGTTGTCTTCTGTTATTTTTGAAGCGTTTCTTACGATTGCAGTTACTTCATGACCGCGATCTAATGCTTCTTTTAAAATGCGACTTCCAGCTTTTCCGCTTGCTCCGATAATTCCGATTTTCATAATGAATCCCTCCAAAGTGTTTTGTTAAAGTGTATATGTGAAAATGAATGAATTTAGTGTAATTAGGTTTGTTACAACTTGATGTAATCATTATAGTTACAGGTTGGTGTTTTTGTCAATGGGATTATGTATTGTTTTAGTATGTACATTTTATAAATATAAAGTCATAAAACATAACAAATAACACCGTTATGTTACAAAACCTAACATATGGAAGTAATAACCTGTCGAAAAATGTTGATTTTTGAATATTTTTTAAATATAATTCAATTTATGAAGAAAAAGGGAGGGGACTGACAGTATGAATATTTTAGAACAATTCGTTTCATCAACGAATACGATTCTTTGGTCATATATTCTTATCGCAATGTTAATCGGTTTAGGGCTTTATTTTTCTATAAAATTGAAATTCGTACAAATTACTCATTTAGGGGAAATGGTTCGATTAATGGGTGATGGTTTAACTGGAAAGACACGTAAAAAGGGTAGCGTATCTTCTTTCCAAGCTTTCTGTATGAGCTCAGCAGCTCGTATTGGAATCGGGAACTTAGCTGGTGTAGCGCTAGCTATTTCTATGGGAGGACCWGGAGCTGTATTTTGGATGTGGGTTATTGCGATTATTGGGGCATCTTCAAGCTTCGTAGAAAGTACGCTTGCGCAAATTTATAAAGTAAAAGATGGTAGTGGCTTCCGTGGTGGTCCTGCTTATTATATGGAAAAAGGTTTAAATAAACGTTGGATGGGAATTTGGTTCTCTATCCTTATTACAATTAGTTACGGTTTAATTTTCAACTCAGTACAAGCAAATACAGTGACATTAGCATTTGAAAATGCATTTGGTATTGAGCGTTATGTTGTTGGAATCGTATTAGCAGTATTAGTTGCGGTTATTATTTTTGGTGGTGTGAAAAGTATCGCACGTATGTCTGAGCTGATCGTTCCGCCAATGGCACTTATTTATATTGCAGTAGCTATTTTCGTTGTTATTAAAAACTATTATTTAATACCGGATATGTTTACAGAAATCTTTAAAGGTGCATTCGGTTTAGATTCAGCTGTAGGTGGCGGTATCGGTGCTGCAATGAAGTTTGGTATTCAGCGCGGATTGTTTGCGAACGAAGCAGGTATGGGTAGTGCGCCAAATGCGGCTGCAACAGCGGATGTAACACATCCAGCTAAACAAGGATTTATTCAAACAATTGGAGTATTAGTAGATACATTCTTAGTATGTACATCAACAGCGTTTATCGTACTATGTTCTGGTGCATATAAGGCAACAAATTTAGAAGGTATTGAATTAACGCAAGTGGCGTTAAGTTCACAAATCGGTTCGTGGGCAAGCGGCTTCTTAGCGATTATCATTTTCTTATTTGCTTTCAGTTCATTACTAGGAAACTATTATTATGGTGAAACGAATATTGAATTTATTAAACAAAGTAAAACTTGGTTAACGATTTACCGTATTGCGGTAGTGGGAATGGTATTATTCGGTTCTGTTGCGACGCTTCAAGTTGTATGGAATATGGCAGATTTATTTATGGGTCTAATKGTAATCACAAACTTAATTGCGATTACACTTCTTGGACGATTTGCGTATGCAGCATTAGCGGACTATGTGAAACAAAAGAAACAAGGAAAAGATCCAGTCTTCAGTGCAGATTCTATCCCTGGTTTAACGAACACAGAGTGCTGGGACAAGCCAGCAGTAGCGGACAAAGAAAAAGCTGTATAATAAAAGATGGAACGAGCATCAGAGAAATTTGATGCTCGTTTTTTTATGGTGATAAAATAAGGAGAGAGGTAAAAGACGAACATTAATGAGCGTTTTATAATAAAATGTAATTTTTTTAAAGAAAAATGCAGATGTGAGTTGTAATTTGTGTTAGAATGGTTAATGGCTTTAGAATAAGAGATTAGACGACTTTTTATAATCATTTCTATGGTTTTAGGGGTAAATGGAAAGTTCGGTTTATTTCGTATTTCTAATGGTCAGACGTTCAACGTTAATGAAGAGTTAAATGGAGGATTTTATTAATGAAGTTTGTTATGTTTCTTGTAGGATTACTAGTTGTATTCGTACTCGGTTTTCTTATAAGTTCTGATCGTAAGAAGATTAAGTATAAACCAATCGCGATTATGCTTGTTATTCAGCTAGCGTTAACGTATTTCTTATTAAATACGCCAATTGGTTATATTTTAGTAAAAGGAATTTCAGATGGATTTGGAGCGCTTCTTGGATATGCGGAATCTGGAATCGTTTTCGTATTTGGTGGTCTTGTTAATAAAGGAGAGGTTTCATTCTTCTTAACAGCTTTATTACCAATCGTATTCTTTGCCGTTTTAATTGGAATTCTGCAACACTTTAAAATTTTACCGATATTTATTCGTGCTATTGGTACTATGCTAAGTAAAGTAAATGGTTTAGGAAAATTAGAATCATATAATGCAGTAGCGGCTGCAATTGTTGGGCAAGCAGAAGTATTTATTACAGTAAAAGATCAATTAAGTAAAATCCCCAAACATCGTTTATATACACTATGTGCGTCTTCCATGTCGACAGTATCGATGTCGATCGTTGGTTCTTATATGAAAATGATTGAGCCAAAATATGTAGTAACAGCACTTGTATTAAATTTATTTAGTGGTTTCATTATTATTCATATTATTAATCCGTACGATATTACGGAAGAAGAAGATACACTGAAGTTAGAAAATAAGAAAAAACAGTCATTCTTTGAAATGTTAAGCGAATATATTATGCTTGGTTTCACGATTGCGATTACGGTAGCAGCAATGTTACTTGGTTTCGTAGCATTAATTACAGCAATCAATAGCTTGTTTGATTCAGTGTTCGGTATTACATTCCAAGCTATTTTAGGATATATTTTCTCACCATTAGCATTCGTAATGGGAATCCCGCAATCAGAAATGGTAACGGCGGGACAAATTATGGCAACGAAATTAGTATCGAACGAATTTGTTGCGATGCTTGATCTAGGAAAAGTAGCTAGTGATTTATCAGCTCGTACAGTCGGTATTCTTTCTGTATTCCTTGTATCATTTGCAAACTTCTCATCTATCGGAATTATTGCAGGTGCAACGAAAGGGATTGATGAAAACCAATCAAACGTTGTTTCATCATTCGGATTACGACTTGTATACGGTGCGACATTAGTAAGTCTTTTATCGGCGATTATCGTTGGTGTTATGTTATAAAAAAAATAGCCCTAGCTCATAGCTAGGGCTATTTTTTATAGTAAATTTACATAAAAAAACCAATCGGTTAGGAATATATTAACATATAAAAATCTTTTAAAATTTATATTGCATTTCGATTAGATAACGCTTACAATTTGATTTGTAGGTGGTATCCATTTCACACGTTAAATACGGTAGAGAAGAAGAGACTACCTGTTATAAATTGCAATTTATGTAAACGCTTACTGATTTTAGAAGACAGTTCAAAATATTTTAAGGGTTCATATTTTTTTAATATTAATGGTCAGACGTCATTCGTTATACGACTGATAACTCATGGAAGTGGAGGATTCACATATGAAGTTAGTAATGTTTCTAGTCGGTTTACTTGTAGTATTTGTACTAGGGTTCCTTATAAGTTCAGATCGTAAGAAAATTAAATATAAACCAATTGCAGTTATGCTTGTAATTCAATTGGTACTTGCGTATTTCTTACTAAATACAAAGGTAGGATTTGTATTAGTAAAAGGGATTGCAGATGGATTTGGCGCTATTTTAAAATTTGCGGAAGCAGGGGTTAATTTCGTATTTGGTGGTCTAGCAAATGATGGACAAGCACCATTCTTCTTAACAGTATTATTACCAATTATTTTCTTAGCAGTACTAATTGGGATCTTACAACATATAAAAGTTTTACCGATTATCATTCGTGCAGTCGGTTTCGTATTAAGTAAAATTAACGGTTTAGGAAAACTTGAATCATATAACGCAGTAGCGGCGGCAATTGTCGGCCAAGGTGAAGTATTTATTACAGTAAAAGATCAATTAAGCAAATTACCAAAAAATCGTTTATACACACTATGTGCATCTTCAATGTCAACAGTATCGATGTCAATCGTTGGTTCTTATATGAAGATGATTGATCCAAAATATGTAGTAACAGCACTTGTACTAAACTTATTTAGTGGATTCATTATCATTCATATTATTAATCCATATGATGTGAGCGAAGAAGATGACATTTTAGAATTACAAGAAGATAAGAAACAAACATTCTTTGAAATGTTAGGCGAATATATTATGCTAGGTTTCTCTATCGCTGTAACAGTAGCGGCGATGTTAATCGGTTTCGTAGCATTAATTACAGCAATTAACGGTGTGTTCGATTCAATTTTCGGAATCACATTCCAAAGCATTTTAGGATATATCTTCTCGCCATTAGCATTCGTAATGGGCATTCCAACATCAGAAATGCTAACAGCAGGACAAATTATGGCAACGAAATTAGTAACGAACGAATTTGTTGCGATGCTTGATCTAGGAAAAGTAGCTGGTGAGTTATCAGCTCGTACAGTAGGTATTTTATCAATCTTCCTTGTATCATTTGCGAACTTCTCATCTATCGGAATTATCGCAGGTGCAACGAAGAGTATCGATGGAAAACAATCAAACGTTGTATCTTCATTCGGATTAAAACTTGTATACGGTGCAACGTTAGTAAGTATATTATCAGCTGTTATCGTTGGGGTTATGCTTTAATAAATAACAAAGAAGTCGTTTATCTCTCACTTCGGGAGGATAAACGACTTTTTGTTTAGCTTGCTTTATCCAAGTCTCTTTTAAATTGTGGTTTCTCCAAATAAGTTCCCAGTCTCCATATATATTCCACAGGCCCCATTCGATATTTCTGTAGCCAATAGGTACTAACGAATAATTGAATCGTATAAATTCCAATGGTTAAAAGAATACCGAAGAAATAGCCAATTTTACCGTATAAGCCAAATCCATATGAGTAAAAAATAGTTGTTGTGATAATAGATTGCGCTAAGTAATTACTAACCGACATTTTTCCCATGTTCGCCATGTATGTTAGTAAATGCGCTACCTTTTTGTAATGGAATAATAAAATAATCGTGCTTCCGTAAAAGAAGGTCATGGTTACTGGTGTAAGACTATCTTGTAACATAATTAAAATCGGATGTTTCACGAATATAGCTAAGATTTTAAT
>NZ_JBFUIN010000142.1:0-7401 GCF_056401855.1 Bacillus sp. P4_D3 | reverse complement strand
CTTTTACACTCATTAAGTTCAGGTATTGCAATTTATTATGATTTAAGCCAAGATTTAGCGTTTTGGTTTGCCGGTGGTGTTGCGGGGGTTAAGTGGGAACACTTGAAACTTTTAGTGCCTATTATTCTCATAACGATTRTTTTTGCGACAGTGCTAGGGCGATCTATTTCACTCATATCAATGGGGGATGATGTTGCTACGAATTTAGGTGTGAAAACGAACCGAACGAGAATACTCGGGATGATTATAGTAGTTATTCTTGCGGGTGTCTCTGTTTCAGCTGTTGGTTCTATTGGATTTGTAGGACTAGTCATCCCACATATTGCTAGAAAATTAGTTGGTGTTAATTATCGGCTTATTATTCCTATGTCAGCATTATTAGGAGCTATGTTATTGGTGTTAGCTGATTTAGGAGCAAGAACAGTAAATCCTCCTAAAGAACTTGCGATAGGGATTATGGTAGCTCTTGTTGGAGTTCCGTTCTTCCTCTATATAGCACGTAAAGTTGGGAGTGAGTTATAAGTGAAGGATCTTTTTAACACGGATAAAAAGAGAGCTATTACTGTAACTACAATATTCGGTTGTATGAGTATCGCTGTAATTTTGATTAGCTTAAATACGGGGACGCTGAGCATTGCACCACTCAAAGTGATTCAAACGCTTTTTGGTTATGGTGATTTTGAGAGTGCAACAGTGCTATTCGATTATCGTATGCCAAGAATTATTATCACAATGTTAGCAGGTATCGGCCTTGGAGTTTCCGGTGCGATTTTGCAAGGGCTATCTCGTAATGCACTCGCAGATCCCGGTATTCTCGGATTACATTCGGGTGCATCTTTCGGGCTTATTGTATTCGTTACGCTCTTTCATTCTATTAATGAGAGTGCATCGATTTTAATACCGTTATTTACATTTGGCGGAGGAGTGTTAGCTGCATTTCTTATTGTTTTGCTTGCGAGTGATCGGTCAAAAGGTTTACTTCCCATTAGACTTATTCTGGTTGGTATTGCAGTTTCAGCTGGTTTTAGTGCACTTTCATTATTTTTCTCGCTCAAGTTAAATGATGAGACGTATACATTCGCTTCTAGATGGTTAGTTGGTAACGTGTGGGGAAGAGATTGGATTCATGTCCTAGCATTATTACCTTGGATTTTGATACTAACTCCGTACGCATGGCTGAAATCTAAAACGTTAAATGCACTGTCCCTAGGTGATAGTGTAGCAGCAGGACTTGGTGTTTCTGTTCAAAAAGAACGATTACTACTTTTAGCTACGGCGGTCGGATTATCTTGTGCAAGTGTATCGATGGCAGGAGGGATTGGTTTTATCGGTCTAGTTTCTCCGCATATCGCAAGAAAGTTAGTAGGTACTACATATCAACATTTCCTTCCGCTAGCTGGCATTATTGGAATGATTATTTTAGTACTCGCAGATACGATAGGTCGTTCTGTATTCGAGCCAAACTCTATTCCAGCTGGTGTAGTAGTAGCGGCTTTAGGAGCGCCGTATTTTCTTTATTTACTTACAAAAACAAAATAAATACTTCAAAGAGGAGAACATATGAAAAAGAAACTTTCCATTTTATTTAGCATTATGTTTATTTTAGTATTAGCAGCATGTGGTCAATCGAAACCTAATGAAGAGGCAACTAAAAAAACGGAAAAAAGTAATGATCCCAAAATTGCTTCAATGTCTATTCACTTAACAAATGATTTACTTGCATTAGGAATTACACCAGTAGGTTCTGTTATTGGTGGAGATTTAAAAGATTTCTTACCACACGCAAAAGAGCAGTTGAAAGATACGAAGAAACTTGGCGTTGCAACAGATCCAAACATGGAAGCGTTACTTCAATTAAAGCCAACTGAAATTTATGTTGATGAAAAATATGCTGGCAAAGATTTAGCGAAATACGAAAAAATTACAACAACACATTCTTTCAATTTAGATGAAGGTACGTGGAGAGATCATTTAAAAGAAGTAGGTAAACTTGTAAACCGTGAGAAAGAAGCGGAAAAGTATATTCAAGATTACGAAGAGCAGACAAAACGAGTGAAAAGTTTAATAGATAAAGAGTTAGGTAATAATGAAAAAGTAATGGCAATTCGCGTTACTGCAAAAGAATTACGTGTATTTAGTACGAAAAGACCGATGGGACCAATTTTATTCCAAGACTTAGGATTACAACCTGCAAATGGTGTGGAAAAAATTGATGGAAACCGTCCTTTCGAAGTCATTTCACAAGAAGTATTACCTGACTTTGATGCAGATGCGATTTTTGTTGTCGTAAATAGAGATGATAAAGCAAAAGCTGCATTTAAACAACTACAAGAAACACCAATTTGGAAAGATTTAAAAGCTGTTAAAGGCAAGCATGTATACATTATTAATGACCAACCATGGCTTGACTATTCTGCTTTAGGTAACAAAATGGCAATGGATGAAGCGGAGAAAATGTTTACGAAATAATACAGTTTTGCTATTAGGAAAGGCCCTCTAAATTTGGAGGGCCTTTTTATTGTTAGAATAAATAAAAAATTATACAATGAAGTTAATTTAATGAAGAGGAGATGTGCCAATGTCAGCGCTTATTGTAAGTATCCCGTTTATACAACAGTTTATGGAACAAGGGGATAAAGTGAAACTTTAATCAGTGGGGGTTTTGTTCATCCCCCACTGATTATYAGCCCTCACCAATCGGGCGTTTACGGGCAGTTGATCTCCCACCTAACATCTTCGCTCCAGCTGAATTTTGAGGTGGGAGTCTTACTGCCCGTTAATGCGGGATAAATAGGCTAGAATAATTGTCCCCGCTATTTAAATAAAGGGGGAGTTTGAAATGACGATGAATCTTTTTCAAAATAAAACTATTAAATTATCAGCTATTAGAGAAGCAGATGCTGAAGTAATGGCTATGTGGCAAGAGGATAGTGAATATTTAAGAAATGTAGATACAGATTTGGCATTCCCGCAATCATTACATGAAATAGCGAGTGATGGGCTATTAAAGGGAAGGAGATCCAATAGTGTTTCTTTCATGTTAAGAACAGTTCAAGATGATCGCTTAATTGGTTTTGTTGCAATTCACGGCATAGAGTGGAATAACAGAACAGGTTTATTAGCAATTGGTATAGGCGATGCAAATGATAGAGGAAAAGGATATGGGAGAGAAGCGTTGCATCTTATTTTAAAGTATGCGTTCTATGAAATGAATTTACACCGCGTTGGCCTCGATGTTATTTCTTATAATAAAGCTGCCATTGCGTTGTATAAAAAGATGGGTTTTCAGATGGAAGGGTGTATGAGAGAAGCAGTTCAGCGAGATGGAAAGTGTTTTGATCGAATGATTATGGGGATATTGCGGGATGAATGGATAGAGCTGCAAGATTAAAAATACATTCCATATTATATATGTAGTATGCAGGAGATATAGCGGTAATTGGCGAAATTTTACAGTGCGCTGATTGAATTTATAAGGAGTTATGCGAGATGAACTTAGAAAAAAGTAAGCCAGTAAACGAAGAGGTCGCTGAATTAAAAGAACTAATTAAAGAACTACACGGAAGTGTACATCAACTTCAAAGTGAAGTGCAGCAACTAAGGCACGAAAGACCAGTTGTTGAAGTGAGAAAAGGTGTTCAATTATCACCGGCAATCATCGGACAAATTGGTGGTATGATTTTAGGCGGATTAGCAATTATAGGTATATTTTGGTGATGAAAAAAGGTATGCGGCGTAGTGCTGCATACCTTTTTTACTGTCGTTATTTGTCGGTAAGTCGATATTCGTTATCGAATCGCCGATATATTTAGAAAATCGCTGATATATTCGGAGAAACGATCGATATATTTTAAAAATCGCCGATATAATTTCATGCACTACAACTTTTACATTAAGTAACGTAAATATATATAAGCGTGTGATAATAATAATGCAATGATCGTTAAGGGGAAACCGATTTTTAAGAAGTCCATATAAGAGAATCCATGTCCTTCACGTTTTGCAATACCAGCAACGACTACGTTTGCTGACGCTCCGATTAACGTTCCGTTTCCTCCTAAGCAAGCTCCAAGAGATAACGCCCACCATAGTACTTCAATTTGCGGAGAATCGACAGATAGTCCGAGTCCTGTAGCTAAATCTTGAATAAGTGGAATCATCGTTGCGACAAATGGGATGTTGTCAATTGTCGCAGATGCGATGCCAGATACCCATAAGATAAGTATAGCAGCGAAACCGATGTCGCCATTTGTTACGTCGATTACTTCTTTTGCGAGTGAAGAAATAAGTCCGATATCAATTAACCCGCCAACGAGAACGAATAGTCCAGCGAAGAAGAAAATGGTTACCCATTCAACGTGGGCAAATACATCTTCAATATCGTGTTCTTTCACGCCAATTAACATAAGAAGTGTAGCACCTGTCATCGCAATAACGGCAGCGTCTACATGAATAATAGAATGAAGTACAAAGCCTAAAATAGTTAGTCCTAAAATTGTAATCGATTTTAAAAGGAGGCTTTGATCTTTAATATAATCTTTTTCGTTTAATGCCATTAGTATTTTAATTTGCTCAGTTGTTGTTTTTAGTTTGTTACGATACATGAAGTAAATAATGCCTAATGTAACGATAGCGATGATAAGTACAATTGGAGCTAAGTTAAGTAAAAAGGCATTAAAGTCTAAATGCTTATTAGCCGATCCAATCATAATGTTAGGCGGATCACCGATTAGTGTTGCTGTTCCGCCTATATTTGAAAATAGTACTTCTGAAATTAAATAAGGAACAGGATTTACTTTTAAAATACGTGTAATGGATAGTGTAACAGGTACGATTAATAATACGGTTGTTACGTTGTCCAAAAATGCAGAACCGACAGCGGTTAATAGGGATAGTAATAATAAAATGCGGATTGGTTTTCCGCCAGCTGCTTTTGCTGCTTTAATAGCTACAAATTCAAATACGCCCGATTGACTCGTAATATGTACGAGAATCATCATCCCAATTAAAAGGGTGATCGTTTCCCATTGAATATGTGATGTGAAAGCAGTATGTAAATCTACAATTCCAAAAATAATCATAATAGCAGCACCGAATAATGCGATTACAGCACGATTCAATTTMTCAGAAATAATAAAACCGTACGTGACTAAAAATACGGCAATTGCAAAATAATATTGCCAATTTGCTACTTCATGCGCTGAATGTTCCAAGCATGTCACCTTCTTTAAAGTATGTATTCAATTGTCGAAATGTATCTCGCTACATTAACACGGGATAAAGTATATTGTAGCAAATTCAAAAAAGAAAGAAAACTATTTAACAAAGTGAAGGAAAAAATATGATTTTTACATATCATATAAAAAATATAAAAAACACAGTGCAAATTATTAGGAAAAGTGAGCGTTGTCCTCTAATATAGAGATAGCAATTTACATTATTTTTGCGTAAAATGGTTTAAAGAGGTGAATTCCGATGGAAATAGTAAAAGATAGTTCTCTTATTCAAAATGAAATTGAACGTTTTGTAAATAAAGATGTATATATTCATTTAGAAACGACGAATGGAGCGTATGCGTCACACTTTAATGAAAAGTTGATGACAGTTGGAGCATTCATTCGAAATGCAATTATCCGTTTTGAACGCGGGAAAATAACTGGAACCAACCCATACCGAGTTGGTTTGAAAATGGATCATGGCTGGGTATATGCAGAAGGCATTACGCACTGGGAAGTAGACGATAAAGAGCGTTTATTACTAGCAGGTCATGATAATCAAGGCCGCTTAGCGGTAGCGCTTGAGTTAAGCTTAACACCATTTAAGTAAGAAGGAGGGAAACTTATGGAGAGACATGTACTTGTTGTATTTCCGCATCCAGATGATGAAGCATTTGCTGCGGGAGGAACAATTCGCTTATTAACAGATCAAGGAGTACCTGTAACGTATGCATGCGGTACTCTTGGACAAATGGGACGTAACATGGGGAAAAATGTATTCGCTAACCGTGAAACGATTCCAAATATCCGTGAAAAAGAATTAAAAGATGCATGTGAAGCGATGGGGATTCAAGATTTAAGAATGCTCGGTTTCCATGATAAAACGTTAGAATTTGAAGATGTTGATTTTGTTGCAGATAAAATCGAAGCGATAATTCAAGAAGTAAATCCATCTCGAATTATTACATTTTATCCAGAACACGGCGTACATCCAGATCATGATGCATTTGGCCGTGCTGTAGTTCGCGCTGTATCACGTATGCCAAAAGAAGAGCGTCCAGTCATTCATGCAGTTGCGATTACGAGAAATCGCGAAGCAGTACTCGGTGAGCCGGATGTTGTAAATAATATTAGTGAAGTATTTGAACATAAATTAGCTGCACTAGGCGCGCATCGTTCACAAACAGAAGCAATGCTTGAAGAAACACATGCAAAAATAAAAAACAAAGATGCAGCAACATTAAAATGGCTGCAACTTGAACAATTTTGGACTTATAAATGGGAGTAGGCTAGAAGGATATCTTCTAGTATCTCTTACATATAAAAAGCGCCGTCACTTGTGATGGCGCTTTTTTGTGCTATTGTTTCGTACTAGCCAAATACATGAGCATGTGGAATTTTTCGTCTCTTACATGATAATCGAAATAAGGTCCTGGATCTGTACAGTAACCGATATTTTCACTTTGCGTGATTTGAAATTCGTGGCCTGATAAATTTTCTTCTAAGTATTTTGGATGTAAAATATGTTCGTGAGAATTTGGATATAAGGCTGAAATGTTTTTCAAGGATTTGGCCGAACTATCATAATATGAGTATCCGCCGACAATTGTTGAACTGTTATGTAAATAGTTTTTTAGAACGTGAATTGGGAACTGCGGATTGAGCAGTGAAAAATCAGTTACTGAAAAACTATCCACAAAAACATCGATGCTAAGCGGTTTTAATGGCAGATTTAAATCGGAATTCAAAATATAAAGGACGCGTGGCTTCGGATTCATACGCTCAATTCTGTTTCTAACCTTCTTGAGCATCGCAAGTGAATAGCCACTGAATACGTAGGACGCGCTTGTTTCAAGAACATCGATATATTTGGGTAGTGATACGAAAGCGTCAACGTTTGTTTCCACAATTAATTTGTTTTTCAAATCTATATTTTGTAGAACTTTTTGAAACTGAAAATTAATTTTTTCAAATAAGTTAATCATTTTGGGATTGATCTCTTTAATCGTTTCTTTATCGTAAAAATAAGATGGATAAGGAGACGTCTCGTACAAATTCGCGGTAATGATAATACCTTCCTCGATAGCAGCCTCGTATCCACAGCTACAAGTTAAACGCCCCGTGTGAATGTAAACTTTTTTAATCGTTACATCTTCCATTTCAAGTGGAATACGGCACTTCGGAC
>NZ_JBFUIN010000141.1:0-7403 GCF_056401855.1 Bacillus sp. P4_D3 | reverse complement strand
ACCTTRGCATCTTTGTTTATATTTCGTTCTTTCGTACCATTAGAAGCYACAAACAGCTCTTTTAAACCAACATCCACACCAATCGACTCATTGGTTAGTTCTTGTGATTCAAAGTCTTCYTGGAACYCTACACTAATCCACCAGTGACGACCATCAAATGTAACTCTTGGATTTGATGRTTTTTTGTTTCTTGGTAGTTGTTGGCTTGTTTTCACTTCTCCAATRGACTGAATATCAACTACTTTCTTTCCTATAATCAGTCTTTCATAATTGGCATAAAATCCTTGAATTAAATCTTTTTTGGATTTATAAGAAGTGTGATAACCATTTTTGTACTTTTYGAACGAATTTCTTCTCGCCTTATCAAAATCTTTTGAAGMCTGTTTTGGAACTTGTGCGTTGATGTCATTTAACCACTCATATCTCTTTCGCTTCTTGATCTTTGTAAATCGTTTCTGTAAAKCTAACTGTGAAACAGATTTTCCAAATAGCTTATAGTATCTATCACTCATTCTTTTACAGTAGTTATAAGCGAATCTTGAAGCTCCAGCATGATTTCTAAGCACTTTTTCTTGTTCAGGCGTTGGAATTAGTCTGACTTTCTTCGCCAATATCATCAGAAKTYAACTCCTTAATTATCTGTTTGGTCTTTAGCCAATTACTGTGCGATTATTTGGGCRCTCMCCTTTTAGATAATGAAAGATTTGTTCTTCTGAATAGTAGCGTGTTCCACCAGCAGTCACCTTTTCAGGTGCTAATTCAAAGCTTTTGTGCATTCTCCTAAGACTACTAGGATGCAACCCTGTTAATTCCGACACTTGACTAGCAGGGCTTACTGATATATTTAATTAACTTTAGTTATAATTGGTTAAATAAATCGTAACAGTTAGTTACCCTCACTATGTAAGCTTTTATCACTAACTATAATTCCATCTTCATCTACATAAACATATTCATTCGGTTTCCATTCAACTTCACCAAATTGCACCGGAATATTTCTTTCTCCTTTTCCTTCTTTTACACTTCTATTTGGCATCGTCCCTAACGCTACAATACCAATATTAATATTTTTTAATTCACTAGAATCACGAAYATACCCATTTACAATAATTCCTGCTAAGTTTCTTTCTTCCGCAATAGCTGCCAAATTATCACCGAGTAACGCACAATTTTTAGAAGCTCCGCCATCAACAACTAATACTGTACCTTCCGGCAGTGTTTGTAACCCCTCTTTTACTAGTACATTATCATCCTTCACTTTTACCGTTGCGATTTTCCCATAGAATTGTTTTTTCTTCCCGAAAGACCGAAAAGACTGGCGACATATTTGTAATTCCTTTTCAAATTCATCACATAGATCCGTAGTTTTCCACATCTCTTTCCCTCTTTTCTTTCCCTCTTTTCTTTTCCTTTTATATTACATATTCTTGGATTTTTTTCGTTTCCCTGTCTAWTGTTGCAATAATTTGTATGTGCGGTGAAAGTCATATATAAATGAAGTAAAATAAAGCTTACCACTTGAAACTATTGCTTTAAGTAAAAAGCTTTATTATAATCTATTGCACTCCTATGAAAAACATTTATTCTAGCATAAACATAAGAAAGGATGGATCATAATGATCCATCCCTTCTGTCAAAGTATAATGTCACTAAAAATTCTTTAAAAATCTTAGTTCCAAATTTTATTTACCCATTCAGGATGATCAATAAAAGGATTACGATTATGTTGATATTTTGTAAAAATCACTTCATTACGCTTTCGCTCTAAATCATCGACAGGGTCTTGTTCATTCCATTTTAGTAAAACAGATAGTTTCCCCATGTATGGATCTTTGTTGTTATTCACCTTTTCATTTAGTTCTAAGTCTATTTCGCCGTTGTCTCCTTCGTAACGAACAGCCATGTAAAACAGCATTCTAGCGATATCTCCTTTTACACTATCACGAGGTTCCCAAGAATCACTATCATATTTACATTCTGTTGCTTCCGAATGATTCATACCACCATTATCAAAATCCAGATTTCCACGTGAACTATTTACAGATACATCTGTCGCTCTTAAATGATGCAGATCTGTTCCTGGTCCTGCAGCCGTTCCAAAATCACCGTGTGATTTTGCCCAAACATGCTCTCGGTTCCAGTTATCAACTCCTGAACCATTCGTAAATTTCTCTTGCGAACGCCCAGTATATAAGAGCAACACATTATTTTTATTATTTGGATCTTCATCAGTATCTCTTAGCGCTTCCCAAACCGCACTGTATGATATCTTTGTATGATTATCAATAACATTATGAAGTTCCTTCTTTAATTCTAAACCCGTTTTTCCTATAGCGTTATTATAATATGTATCGTCATAGTTTTTTACAGTAATCTCTTGTGCTGAAAACGTATCTACTTGTGGAGATGCAGAAACTACTTCACCATGTATGATATCTGTGAATGATAGAGATGCAGAACCTAAAATAAAAAATGAAGATAGTGTAACCATAGCAAGTTTTGTGTTTCGGAACTTCATATACCCATTTCCCCTTTAAAATATAATTTGAATTGATTAATCAAAAAAGCCTATGTACATAGTTTCTTTTTCATACTGTTCTCCTAAATTTTAGTTTCTTCAATTACATAAACAATTTTTATTTTCACAAAGAATATTCTTCTCTAGTAAAGACTATTAAAATATTCTCTTACAGTAAAAAGTAGTTTAATGATAACTTATAAACTTCAATTTTTTTATGCAATTATACATATTTATTGAATAGTTCATAAAAAAAATTTACATAAAAAAGCTCATTTCTTATCTTTTCAAATAAGAAACAAGCTTTTCTTTTCCAACTACTAATCCTAATATAGGTCTATCTGTCTCGAAAACTTTTGAAGTTACTTGATGTTTATGTTGAGAATAGAACTACCTTTATTTACTTATTTATTTGGCATCGAATCTATATACTTTTTAACTACTTCATATACATATTCTTGATTTGCCGCTGCTGTATTCGGGTTGTATTTTCCGCCGTTTGTTTTATTGTTAGATAATACTCGAATTCCTAAGAATGGTACGTCATAAGCTTTTGCGATTTGCGCTGCTGCAGCGCCTTCCATTTCTTCTACAGATGTACCGTATTTTGTATGGAACCACTTAATTCGATCAACTTCATTATTCCAAACGTCTGCTGAACCTATAGTACCTTCTACCACTTTACCTTTTGTATACTTGTCTTTTACTGCATTAGCTGCTGCAAGTAAATCCTTATCTCCCTCGTAGTATCGGATTTTCTCAGCATTTGGATCTTCTCCTGCACTTCCTTCAGAAGCCATCAGGTCCATAGATATCCATTTTGCCGGCTCAATCCCTTGGTTCTCATTCATATTTGTTGTTTTTAGTGAACCTATATTCGCGACTTTTTTTCCTAAAACAATATCAAATACGTTTAAATTAGGATCATGTCCACCTGATGTTCCTTGGTTAATAATCGCTATAGGCTTATATTTTTCAATAGCCACTGCTGTAGCGGCTGCTGTATTTTCCATTCCTTTACCTGTTTTCGCAACGATTACAGGATAATTGTCTACAGTACCTTTATCAAATACAAAAGTTCCAGATTTTTCTTCTTTCACATTTTTTAACCTTTTTGCAAATTTTTCAGCTTCTATTGGCATTGGACCTTGAATTAAGATAGGTTTTTGATTACTTTTTGCCTCTACTACTTGTTTTGGACTAGCATTACATCCTGCAAGTATTGAGAATGATAATACGATAGTAGTTGCTAGGGCTGCACCTTTTTTCAACATATTGTTCTTCATAAATAATCTCTCCTCTTTCTCTTGTTGTTTTCTATACTCGATGTTTTGGTCCAAAGAAAAAAGCTCTAGAAACTGTAGAAGAATCTCTACTTTCTAGAACTACGGTAGTCAAAGTTAATTAAGCAAAAGATGAGACCATTGCTAAATTATAGATCGGTAGCGCTCAATACAGAAAGCGACCGAATACTTTAACCCGTAGTCCAGTTCTTTCATTGGGAACTAGGTAGAAACGCTCGGACCATATTACCGAGTATATACGAGTGATGTTATTTAAAATTATTATATTGCTAATATAACAAACTATTTGTGAATAAACAACAAAAATATGAACATTTTTATTCAAACAGATTAAAATGTTCGTTTTTTAAAGTATAACAGATGAAATACATTGTTTTTAAATGGATTGACCCGTTAAAACCCAAAATCCATATACTGAACTAGAATTAGTTCAGTATATGAATTTCAATGAGTTCTCTTTGAAGTTATATAAAGGTATATTTATCTTTTCCCTTCAGTACACGTTACTTTAAAAATAATGAAGTTGTTCAATTTTAGAGGTTCAAGTAGAAAAATCCCACAACATATTATAAATATGCTGTGGGATTTAAATTAAAGTGTTCTTTAAAAAGTAAGCCTTAATAAGGATTGTATTTCAAATCCACTGGTTTACTAGCACTTTTGTTTTCAAATATGTAAGGATTCTATATCCCTTTTAATTTCACTATTTATTTCGTTACTTCTCCAAACTGCGCTCTCGTCACTTTCATCAAATCTTCAACTTTAAGCTCAATTTGTGTACCAATTTTCCCGCCGCTTACAATGATTGTTTCAAGTGATTGAGCACTCTCATCAATACATGTAGAAAATAATTTCTTCATCCCTACTGGTGAACAACCACCGCGAATATACCCTGAAACTTTTGTAATATCTTTAACCGGAATCATTTCTATCTTTTTTTCACCGACTGCTTTTGCCGCCGCTTTTAAATTTAGTTCCTCATCTACCGGGATAATGAACACATGATAATCTTTACTATTCCCTTGAGCGACAAGTGTTTTATATACTTCTCTCACTTCTCGTCCAATCTTCTCCGCTACTGATACTCCATCAATTTTCCCGTCATTTGGATCGTATGACATCATGGAATATTCAATTTTTTCTTTATCTAATATTCGCATCGCATTTGTTTTATCTTTTTTCATGAGCTGCTCCTTAAAAAGTTATTTCATATCATTAAGTTTTCTTTTATTATACACTCTTTTCCATTTCTCCTACATCACTTCACGCTTTTTTCAAAACTGAAAACATTGATTTTTCAAAATTCATCTGATATAATTTTGAAAAACTTATGTTAAGGAGAGATTTGTAATGCGAAATTTTAATACTTCTTTCCAACTTCATCATCATACGTAACGCCGTGTATCCGAAGAAAAATTTTTCTTCGTGGGTACAGGGCTTTTCCTGTTGACCCACGAAGCGTTCATAAAGCTATGTGGGTATTTTTATACCCGCATAGCTTTTTTTAATTTAAAAGAGGAGTGATTATGGTGGAAATGAAAAATGTAAAAGGAACAAAAGACTATTTACCAGAGGAGCAAGTGCTGCGGAATAAAATTAAAAGAGCATGTGAAGATACATTTGAACGATATGGATGCAAGCCTTTAGAAACACCAACGTTAAATATGTATGAACTTATGTCATACAAGTACGGCGGTGGTGATGAGATTTTAAAAGAAATATATAAACTTCAGGATCAAGGAAAACGCGAGCTTGCCTTACGTTACGATTTAACAATTCCCTTCGCCAAAGTTGTCGCGATGAATCCAAATATTCGCCTCCCTTTTAAACGTTATGAAATTGGTAAAGTATTTCGAGATGGTCCGATTAAGCAAGGGAGATTTCGTGAATTCATTCAATGTGATGTTGATATAGTTGGTGTAGAGTCTGTCATGGCAGAAGCTGAACTTATGAGCATGGCATTTGAACTATTCCGAACGTTAAACTTAGAAGTAACGATTCAATATAATAATCGAAAATTATTAAACGGTATTCTCCAGTCTATTAACATCCCTACCGAATTAACGAGTGACGTAATTTTATCATTGGATAAAATCGAAAAGATTGGGATTGATGGTGTAAAGAAAGATTTATTAGGGCGAGGAATTGCTGTACAAACAGTAGAGTCAGTATGTAGTACCGTTTTATCTTGTATGGAGTTTAAGCTTACTGAATTTGAAGAAGCATTTAATAATACACTCGTTACCGAGGGAGTAAACGAATTACAACAATTGCAGCAATACTTACTCGCTCTCGGAATAAATGAAAATACGATATTCAATCCATTTTTAGCACGAGGACTCACAATGTACACAGGAACTATTTATGAAATCTTTTTACAAGATGGCAGTATCACATCAAGCATAGGTAGTGGTGGTCGTTATGATAATATAATCGGAGCGTTCCGTGGTGATAATATGAGCTATCCAACTGTAGGGATTTCATTCGGTTTAGATGTCATTTATGCAGCTCTATCACAGAAATCAACAACATCATCTACAGCGGATCTTTTTATCATTCCACTCGGGACAGAATTACAATGTTTACAAATCGCCCAGCAATTGCGCTCTACTACTTCATTAAAAGTCGAACTTGAACTAGCAGGACGCAAATTAAAACGTGCCCTGAACTATGCAAATAAAGAAAATATCCCATACGTACTTATAATTGGTGAAGAGGAACTATCTACAGAAACAGTTGTGCTGCGAAATATGAAAGAAKGTAGTGAAGTAAAGGTTCCCCTCTCTTCCTTAGAAAATAACACATTTAATAACTATATATAATAAGCGCCACCCTCATTTCGGTGGTTTTTCTAGTGAAGAAATAAAAAACCATTTAGTTTACATAATATAATTATCACATTCTCTAAATGTGAATCACAAAAAATATCCATTACCCACTATATTTGGTAATATATTCATACACACATATTGTTTAGGAGGAATTAACTTTGAAGGCAGTCGTAAAAGCATTAAAGTGGACTACAGGTATCTCTCATCTTTTATTAATTCCTTGTTACGTATTTCAAGGGCTATTTGACTTATCCGGGATACTGTTCTTTATATTAATTACTTTACATATCATCACTAGTGTATTAGCTAAAAAGGAAGGTATGAAAGCCTATGCTAATTATATAGGAATCTTGGCTATTCTAGTTGCTTTCTTTCCCTATATACAAATCGCTATACATATTATAGCGTCGATTTTCCTTCTATTAGATGCGGCTTCGACGAACACAAAAGAAGTGTATGATTCATAGTGAATTAAAAACAAAAATTAGAGACAGATTTTTCAACCATATACAAAAAAAGAGGGCAGATATGCATCTCCCTCTTTTGTCTAACTATTATTATTCTTGTTCTTGCTCGTCCATAATCTTCTCAAACGCAGCAGATACTTTTTCAAATTCCTCGTCATTCTCTATGTATGAGAATTCATTATCTTCTTCTACTTTTAAAAAGAAGATATCAATGTCTTCCTCTGTTTCTGTTTGAATGTCTTCTACAAAGGCAACCGCAATGTATTCTGCTACTTCGACATCC
>NZ_JBFUIN010000140.1:0-7405 GCF_056401855.1 Bacillus sp. P4_D3 | reverse complement strand
ATAGAGCAAATTTACAAAATCAAGCGGGATTCCTGTAATATTCTCTTCTTTGGATGAAGGCGAGCTAGTTTGAGCTGCTTTTTCAATCAATTGGATAGCTTTTGATATGTCTTCTTTTTTCTTGGTTAGCTCGTCCTTTTTATCAATGAGCAAGTTGTTGTAGTAGTCGATATCCTCATGGTCTGAGAAATTTGTGACACGCCGATATGATAAAATTCGTTGGATTTCTATCAATGAAAAATGAAATTTTTTCAGCTCACTAATAAAAGTCATGTCGTCGAAACACAATTGGTTCATTTGATACTGGGTGTTTTTTTTGTCTGGTATTAATAATCCTAGTTCAATGTAATAACGAACGGTATCAGTCGTAACATGAAAAAGCTTCGCAAATGTACCAATTTTCATAGATGTCCCCCCAATGAAAAAAGTGGAGTTACTCCATTTTTTTCGCAAAATGACTTCAAAAAACTCTCAAATGGCTATTGACGTGGAGGAAACTCCAAGTCATATTATTAATTCAATAAATGTGAATATTTTGAATATTTTTGACTGTATTGTAACATACATGTCACGAAAGGAGAAGGATTAGCTATGGATAAGATGGATCATATGGATACTCTCTCACTATGGACAGCGACTGCAAACAGCTATGACAAAGGAAAACCTCTTGAAGGAAATGAAGAGGCGGATGTTGTCATTATTGGCGCAGGTTTCACAGGTCTTTCTTCTGCATATCATTTGCAAAAGTTAGGGAAGAGTGTCATTGTCCTTGAGCAGGAAACAATCGGATATGGCGCAAGCGGTCGCAACGGCGGGATGGTATTGCCGGGATATAAGTCAACGATGCAGGAGCTTGCCAAGAAGTATGGTGYCGAAGAGGCGAGACAGCTTAACGATCTTTCGCTGCTTAGTGTTGAATTAGTTAAAAACATTATCGACGAGCATCAAATCAACTGTAACTTTAGAAAGACAGGTCACATTGTGGCGGCTTACAAAGCCAAGCATTTTGAAGGGTTGAAACATGAAAGTGAATACTTAAACAAAAATTTCGGATACGAATCAAGCGTGCTTAATCGAAGTCAGTTGCATCAAGAGATTGATTCCCCGCATTATCATGGCTGTTTAGTCGACAATTCGAGTTACTCATTCCAACCACTGAACTATGCAATTGGTTTGGGAGAAGCAGCTAAATCGATCGGTGCAAAAATCTTTGAGCATTCGAAAGCACTATCTATTGAGTACGGCCGAAATAGTGTGAAAGTTGTAACAGAAAAAGGTGCTGTTACTGCGAAAGACATTATTGTGGCTACAGATGGTTACTCTGGAAAAATCATGACTGAACTGAATAAAGGCGTACTGCCAATTTCGGCACGTATTATTGCTACTGAACAGCTTCCAGAATCACTGGTGAATGCCGTCATTCCTAAAGATCGCATGGTTTTTGATACAAGCAGTTTCCTTTACTATTTCAGGCGCACACCAGATAATCGGATCATATTTGGCGGTGGCGATATTCGTCCAAACTTAGGTGATGCTGTTTATCAAAATGTTTACGATGCCATGGTTAAAATGATGCCAAAACTAGAAGGAAGCAAGATTGATTACAGGTGGGGTGGATTTATCGGGGTTACAATTGATACGTTCCCGGTTATCGGTAGATCCAAAGAAGGCGCATATTTCGCAACGGGTTATACGGGCCATGGCGCGTCTCTCTCGACATTGTTTGGTAAGTTATTGGCACAATGGATTGTTACGGGGAGTGCAGGTGGATACCGATTTGAAAAGGAACGCCTCAAATCATTCCCATTCTATAATCAGAAAGCGATGTTGGTCAATATAGCACATATTGGTTTCAAACTGGTAGATATTATCGCGTAAAGGAGAGGTCTTTATGGAAATTAACATGTTCATTGACGGGAAATGGGTAGAAGCATTATCGGGTGCTAGACGAAACATTATCAATCCTGCAACGGGAGAGGTTATCGCAACGTCTGCTCATGGATCAGCAGATGATGCGAAGATAGCAATTAAGGCGGCTCGTAAAGCGTTTGACAGCGGAATCTGGTCGGATTTATCGGCTGATGAAAGAGCTGACTATCTATATAAGATTGCAGACCGTCTTGAAGAGAAGACAGCTGAAATTGCCCGTTTGGAAACTGCAAATAACGGTAAGGTTATCCGTGCAACAACCCATGTAGATATTCCGGTATCGATTCAATGTTTCCRCTATTATGCTGACTTGATCAAAGGTATGAAAAAGGAATCTTACACTCGCGAGGATGCTTCGGAAACAATTATTATTCATGAACCGATTGGTGTTTGTGGACTTATTGTACCTTGGAACTTTCCGCTTATGTTAGCTGTTTGGCAAATTGCTCCTGCACTTGCCGCGGGGAATACAATTGTAATTAAGCCTGCTGACGTCACTCCTGTAAGCGTATTCAAATTATTTGAAATTATCGAAGAGGTTGGACTTCCGGACGGAGTGGCAAACTTGGTATTGGGACCTGGTTCAAAGGTTGGGAATGAGCTTGCAGAGAGCCATGATGTTGACAAAGTTGCCTTTACCGGTGGAACAAAAACAGGTCAAAGTATTATGCGCGCAGCTGCGGGAAATATGAAAAAAATCACACTTGAACTAGGTGGTAAATCTCCACTTATTGTGTTCGACGATGTGGATTTTGAAACCGCAGTCGATAATGCGATGTTTGGTATTTTCCACAATGCTGGGCAAGTTTGTTCAGCTGCATCCCGTTTGCTTGTACAAGAGACCATTTACGATAAGTTTGTTGAAAGATTGGCCGAGCGTGCGAGCAAAATTGTAGTTGGCAACGGAGAAAGCGAGAACATCGAAATGGGAGCCCTCACAAACGAGTCTCATATGAATGAAGTTTTACATTATATTCAGAGAGGGATCGAAGAAGGTGCAAAGTTAGTTTGTGGTGGTAAGCGCTTAACAGAAAATGGGCTTGATCGAGGATTTTTCATTGCACCAACAATATTTGCTGATGTAAATGCGAATATGTGTATTGTTAAGGAAGAGATTTTTGGTCCAGTCCTTGTTGTACAGAAATTTAAAGATGAGGAAGATGCCATCCGAAAAGCGAATGATTCCATTTATGGATTAGCCGGTGCTGTATTTACTGAAGATATGGACCGAGCAAAACGTGTTATTAGTAAACTGCGTGCGGGAATTACTTGGATTAATAGTTATCATCTCGCTTATGTTGAAGGCCCTTGGGGCGGATATAAGCAAAGTGGAATCGGCAGAGCGTTAGGTACTGTTGGGCTAGAGCATTTTATGGAAACGAAGCAAATCAATATCCACCAGCATGCCAATCCTGTAGGTTGGTATGCGAATTAATTGAGCAAAACGTGCTATATAAATTATTTATAAGGGGATATGCTCATGAAAATAGTGGACAACGGTCCGTCATCAAAAATAGAGCAACCAGAAGTAATGAATAAGCCGGTGGATGATTCAGTGCTAGGAACCAAAAGTATTCCGTTACTATATTTACGGTTTGCTTTGGCGGGAATTATGGCTAACGTAATTTTAGGAGTTGTATCGGTTGTTGATGGCTATTTCGTCAGTGGCTTTCAGGAGCTGGAAGTCGAAGGGATCGGAATTGGATTTACGGTCATGGTTATTACCCGTATGATTGGTGTTCTTTTAGGTGTGGGAGCCGGAGCGGTCATTTCACTTCGACTTGGAAAAGGCAAGATAGAGGAAGCTAGAGGTATTATGGGACAAACTTTATGGTTTACTCTTTTCCTTTCCACTTTGTTAGCCATACTTGGATTGATCTTTGAAAATGATATTATGATTTTATTCGGAGCAAGTGATGAAGCGCTTCCATACGCAGTACAATATAGCYGACTGCTATGGATTTCGTTGCCATTAACGATATTGGCCGTTGTATTAAGTATTTTAGCTAATATCGATGAAAAACCTATATTATCAATGAACAGTTGGTTAGTCGCAGCGGTGGTTGCTGGGACTATGGAATGGATTATGGTAGTGAAGTATGACATGGGGATGATGGGTTCTTCATGGGCTAATACGATTTCGCAATCGATTCCTGTTCTCCTAATCTTTTATTTCTGGTTTGGTAAAACAAAACTTAAGCCAAAAATGAAAGATATGATGATTAATCTCAAGAAGATTGGTGAAGTAGTTTGGACGGGCTTTGCATCTTTCTCGAGTCAGTTCATGATGTTTATTGCAATTATTTTCACCAACAACTTACTGCAAAGCTACGGTGGTGGTTTGCACGTTGCAGCTTTCACAATTCAAAACGGTTACATTACAAATCTCCTCGCCTTAGCAGCGCTCGGTGGGATGACAGGACTTCAACCGATTATTAGTTATAATTACGGTGCAGGTAACCTTGATCGTGTGAAACAAGCAATTAAGATGGGACTCATTTTTACAKTTTCCTTCTTTGTGATCGTGACAGCCATACTAATCATTTTTGCAGATCCAATTGTGTCATTTTTTTCTGGTGGTAATCCTGAATTGCAGAAACTGGGCATTTGGACGACAGTTATATTCAATTGTTTGTTTACGCTTAGTGCAGTCAGCTTGCTTATCTCTGGTTATTTCGAATCACAAGAGAGAAACTGGTCTGCAACGTTTATTAGTGTAAGCAAAATATTGTTGTTCATGTTACCGTTTCTATTTATTTTCCCGAAATTCTGGGGTGTAGAAGGTGTATGGTACGCTGCTCCTGCTGCAGAAATTCCAGGTGTTCTCATTGCCATATACTTTATGAAAAAAGAGTTTAAACGTTTAAAAAATACAAATGTTAAGGCAGTAGATTTATAGACTTATTCCTTCAAATTTACCAATACGAAAGAGAGAGGATCATCATGTTTTTTGCGAAAAAACTTACAGTAGAAGAAGCAGAGCAACTAGGTGCCAACGCATGGGAACCATGGGTAGGCGAACCGAATAAAGGAACGTGGCATGTAGAAGAACAGGAAGTTTTCTATGTGACAGACGGTGAAGTGTTTATTACTGTTGATGGAAAAAAGTATCATATTACAAAGGACTGGGTCGTTTCCTTAGCTAAGGATCTTGTTTGTGAATGGGATTGCCCAGTATTTCTGAAAAAGAATTATAAGATGAACCATGAGATTAATCTAAAATAATGTGAACTGGGGAGTGGACAAATGCTAAGCAGATGACTGCTCCTGTGTATTCAATGGATAAGATTAAGATTAGTAATATTGAAGAAATGTATGCAAATAAGTTTACATACCGTCAAATGAATGCGCTTTCTTTTATGAGTGTAATAAATACATAGGACGGTTATTTTAAAATAGGAGGCTTCACCATGGTAGTAATGAAAAATGTACAAACGTTGAAAAATTATATTGGCGGACAATGGATAGAATCTACAAGTAAACATGTTGAAGATGTACCAAATCCAGCAACAGGAGAGATTATTGCTCGTGTGCCTCTTTCGACTAAAGAAGATGTAGATAGAGCTGTAGCAACTGCTAAAGAAGCATTCAAAACATGGAGAAAGATCGCTGTTCCTCGGCGTGCTCGGATTCTATTTCGCTATCAACAGCTATTGATTGAAAACTGGGAAGAGTTAGCTAAACTCGTAACCTTGGAAAACGGAAAAAGTTATCAAGAAGCATACGGTGAAGTACAGCGGGGGATTGAATGTGTCGAATTTGCCGCAGGCGCACCCACTTTAATGATGGGAGAACAACTTCCCGATATTGCTACCGGTGTTGAATCAGGGATGTATCGTTACCCGATCGGAGTAATCGCAGGAATAACGCCATTTAACTTTCCGATGATGGTGCCATGCTGGATGTTTCCACTCGCGATTGCATGCGGAAATACGTTTGTATTAAAACCATCTGAAAGAACACCGCTATTGGCTAATCGCATAGCTGAACTGTTTAAAGAAGCAGGTCTTCCAGATGGAGTACTAAATATTGTGCATGGTGCACATGACGTCGTTAACGGCATTCTTGACAATGAGGATGTGAAGGCTGTATCTTTCGTTGGTTCCCAACCTGTGGCTGAGTATATATATAAAACAGCAGCAGCTAACGGCAAACGTGTACAAGCTCTTGCAGGGGCAAAAAATCATTCGATCGTCTTAAAAGATGCGGACCTTAGTTCTACAGTGAAAGAAATTATAAATGCTGCTTTCGGTTCAGCTGGTGAACGATGCATGGCTGCGGCTGTTGTTGTCGTGGAAGAAGACGTTGCAGATGAACTCGTTAATAGACTGCTTCAAGAGGCTAATGCAATTACGATTGGTAATGGCCTGGAAGAAGGTGTTTTCCTTGGTCCTGTTATTCGTGAAGGACATAAAGAGCGGACACTCGGATACATTCAATCCGGTGTAGAGCAGGGAGCGACACTTATTCGTGACGGACGTGAAGACGATGCAGCAAACAGCCAAGGTTATTTTGTTGGCCCAACGATTTTTGACAATGTGACACAGGAAATGAAAATTTGGCAAGATGAAATCTTCGCACCGGTTCTTTCTATTGTACGCGTAAAAGACTTGATGGAAGCGATTCATGTTGCTAATGCATCACCATTCGCAAATGGTGCATGCCTGTACACCGATAGCGCTAAAGCTATTCGTGAATTCCGTGAAGAAATTGATGCAGGTATGCTTGGGGTTAATCTTGGAGTTCCAGCTCCAATGGCATTCTTCCCATTCTCAGGTTATAAGAAATCCTTCTATGGTGATCTCCATGCAAATGGAAAAGACGGCGTAGAATTCTATACTCGCAAGAAAATGCTTACGGCTCGTTATTGAAAGAATGATATGAAATCATAAAAAGATAGAATGGAGTTGGTGATTGTGCAAGCGACAGAGCAAACGCAAAGTTTGAAAAAAACAGATGAAAAGTACCTTTGGCATGCAATGAGAGGAGCAGCCCCTAGTCCAACGAATTTAATTATCACAAAAGCAGAAGGGGCATGGGTGACGGATATTGATGGAAACCGTTATTTAGACGGTATGTCCGGTCTTTGGTGCGTGAATGTTGGGTATGGCCGAAAAGAGCTTGCAAGAGCGGCTTTTGAACAGCTTGAAGAAATGCCGTATTTCCCTCTGACACAAAGTCATGTTCCTGCTATTAAATTAGCAGAAAAATTGAATGAATGGCTTGGTGACGAATACGTCATTTTCTTTTCTAACAGTGGATCGGAAGCAAATGAAACAGCGTTTAAAATTGCTCGTCAATATCATCAACAAAAAGGTGATCATGGACGCTATAAGTTTATTTCACGCTATCGTGCTTACCACGGTAACACAATGGGGGCTCTTGCAGCAACAGGTCAAGCACAGCGAAAGTATAAATATGAACCACTCGGGCAAGGATTCTTGCATGTAGCACCGCCTGATACGTATCGCAATCC
>NZ_JBFUIN010000139.1:0-7423 GCF_056401855.1 Bacillus sp. P4_D3 | reverse complement strand
GGGGGGAGTATGTTGATTGAGTTTCGTAAAGTTAATAAATATTACGGTAACTTTCAAGTTTTGAAAAATATTAATGTACAAGTGAAAAAAGGTGAAGTGGTAGTAGTTGTTGGCCCTTCGGGATCAGGAAAAAGCACGTTGCTGCGGTGTATAAATCAATTGGAGGCAATTACCGATGGAGAATTAATTGTACAAAATACGGAAGTACACAATGCGAAAACAAATATGAATGAATTGCGCCGAAATATTGGGATGGTCTTTCAACACTTTTATTTATACCCACATAAAACAGTTCTTCAAAATATTACACTAGCACCAATTAAAGTAAATAAAGTTTCCAAAGAAAAGGCGGAGCAAACAGCGATGTTTTATTTAGAGAAAGTGGGAATCCCGGAGAAAGCAGGTGTATATCCACATCAATTATCTGGTGGACAACAGCAAAGGGTGGCGATTGCTAGGGGGCTCGCGATGCAACCGGAAATTATGCTGTTTGATGAGCCTACGTCTGCTCTTGATCCAGAGATGATTGGGGAAGTGCTTGATGCTATGAAAGCGCTGGCTAAAGAAGGAATGACGATGGTTGTCGTCACACACGAGATGGGATTTGCACGTGAGGTAGCAGATAGGATTTTATTTATGGATGACGGTCAAATTATCGAAGATACAACACCAGCACAATTTTTTGCAAATCCTGAAAAAGAAAGAGCTCGTCTATTTTTAAGCCGAGTGTTAAATCATTAAAGGAGGAATTTCATGCTTAAAATGAAAAAGTTGTTTACTCTAATCGTATTCTCATGTTTATTCGTGCTTATTGTTGCTGGATGCGGGGGTAAAAAAGACGAGGCGAAAGAAACAAATACGAAACAAGGCGGAGTTGTTGAACAAATTAAGAAGCGCGGGAAATTAGTAGTCGGAGTGAAAAATGATACGAATTTATTTGGATTGAAAAACCCTTCAACAGGGCAGGTAGAAGGATTCGATATTGATATCGCGAAGGCGCTTGCGAAAAAAATTCTTGGTGATGAAAAGAAACTAGAGCTGAAAGAAGTAACGTCTAAAACACGTATTCCAATGCTGAAAAATGGTGATATTGATGCCATTATTGCGACAATGACAATTACGGAAGAGCGTAAAAAAGAAGTAGATTTTTCAGATGTATATTTTAAAGCGGGACAATCGTTACTTGTGAAAAAAGGAAGCAATATTAAAAGTATTGATGATGTGAAACAAGGCGTTAAAGTATTGGCTGTAAAAGGCTCAACGTCAACAAATAACATCCGTCAAAAATCACCAGAAGCAACAGTATTAGAGTTTGAGAATTATAGTGAGGCATTTACAGCGTTAAAAGCGGGTAAAGGCGATGTTTTAACGACAGATAATGCGATTCTTTATGGAATGGCAAAACAAGATTCTAATTATGAAGTTGTAGGGAAAATTTTCACGGATGAACCGTATGGAATTGCAGTGCGAAAAGGTGCAAACGATTTAACGAAAGAGATTAATAGTTTATTAAAAGATATGAAAGCGAATGGGGAATACGATAAATTGTATGGAAAATGGATCGGTCAAAAGCAAGAAAAATAGAATGAAACTTTAATAAGTGGGGAAGGGTTATCTCCTACTGATGATTAGCAGCCTATACCAATTGGGACAAATAGTAAGAGTGAGAGGATGAGGGATGCTCATCCTCTTCTTATAAAGAAAGAGGGGAGAATATGTGCCTGACTTTTCTATTTTGACGAATAATATTGATATGTATTTAGAAGGATTTAAATATACGGTAATGTCTAGTGTAGTTGCGCTAATAGGAAGTTTTGTTTTAGGAATTATTATGGCAGTGATGCGAATTTCACCTATTCGTATTTTGAATTGGATTGGCTCTGCCTATGTTGAGTTTGTTAGAAATATTCCACTCGTATTAATTGCATTCATTTTTTATTTTGCTTTGCCTGTAATAGGAATTACTTTCAACGGTGTTGTAGCAGGGACAGTTGCACTTACAGTTTATACAGCGGCTTTTATTGCGGAAGTAATTCGTGCTGGTATTTTATCAGTCGCGAAAGGTCAAATGGAAGCAGCGCGTTCTTCAGGATTAACTTATACGCAAGCGATGTATCATGTCGTCTTACCTCAAGCGATGAAAATCGTCATTCCTCCTCTAGGAAATCAATTTCTCAATTTAGTAAAAAACTCTTCAATACTCGGAATTATTGCTGGAACGGATTTAATGTATCAAGGAGACTTAATTTCGACGAAGACATTAGTTACGTTTGATGTATATATATTTGTCGGGATGTTTTATTTAGTATTAACAATTCCGCTAAGTATGCTAGTGCGTTATTTGGAAAGACGCTTGGCAAAGGAGGGGGTGTAAATGGATTTTCAAGGTGCTATTACAGGAGATCATATACTCTTTTTATTAAAAGGATTGCTTATCACGCTAGAAGTCGCTCTTGTAGCGATTGTCCTTAGTTTTATTATCGGTAGTGTAATAGGAACTTTGCGCTATACAAAAATACCCGTCATCTCACCAATACTAGGCTTTATCGTTGAAGTTATTCGAAATTTACCACTTCTTTTAATTATATTTTTTACGTATTTTGCACTTCCAGAGGCAGGTTTGAAGTTAGAAATTATAACAGCCGCAATTGTTGCTTTAACGATATTTGAAGCAGCAATGATATCTGAAATTGTTAGAAGTGGCTTATTATCTATCGACAAAGGACAAATTGAAGCGGCGCGCTCTTCAGGATTAACATATGTCCAAACGCTTTGGCACATTATTTTACCGCAAGCACTTAGAAGAATGGTTCCGCCGCTTGTTAGTCAATTTATTTCATTGTTAAAGGATACGTCATTAGCGGTTGTTATATCATTGCCAGAGCTTATGCATAATGCTCAAATTATTAGCGGGCAGAATGTAAATTATATGATTCCGACATTTATACTAGCAGCCTGTATGTATTTTGTTGTAAACTACGGTTTATCAATTTTATCTAGAAGATTAGAAATACGTTAACTCTTACAAAAAATGTAAGAGTTTTTTCCTTATAAATCCTTTTTTACCTCAAATTAGTATTGTAAGCTCTTAATAGTTGAATTTTTATATTGTTTTATCAGAAAAGTTTTAATTTTATATAGAAATTGTAACCGCTTTCGTGTATATTTTTATTATCAGAAAATTTTAACAAGATATAGGGGTACTTGTAGGGGAGGATTAAGATGCAGCAAACAACGAATGAGCAATTACATCGTACGATGAAGAGTAGACATTTATTTATGATCGCACTAGGTGGTGTAATCGGAACTGGTTTTTTTCTAGGTTCAGGTTATACCATTAATCAGGCTGGACCAGGGGGAGCCATCCTTTCATATTTAGTGGGCGGATTTATTATGTATTTAACAATGCTTTGTCTTGGAGAGCTAACGGTAGCAATGCCAGTTTCAGGATCTTTCCAAAAGTATGCGACGAAGTTTATTGGACCAGGAACTGGATTTATGATCGGCTGGCTATACTGGATTGGATGGGCAGTAACAGTAGGATTAGAATTAACATCGATCGGTTTAATGATGAAAAGATGGTTTCCGAATGTTGATGTTTGGGTGTGGTGTCTCGTATTCGGAGTTATTTTATATGCTTCAAATGCAATATCAGCGAAGAGTTATGCTGAATTAGAGTTTTGGTTCTCTAGTATTAAAGTAGTTACAATTATTGCATTCATTCTACTTGGTGGTAGCGCATTACTAGGATTTTTACCATACGACGGAAAAGAAGCAGCGCCTCTTTTCTCTAACTTTGTAAGTGATGGTGGGCTATTCCCAAATGGACTAGCTGCAGTGCTTCTTACGATGATTACAGTTAACTTTTCCTTCCAAGGAACAGAGTTAATCGGGATTGCAGCAGGAGAGAGTCAGAATCCTGAAAAAACAATTCCACGTGCAATTCGTAATACAGTATGGCGCATTATGTTATTCTTCATTTTAACAATGACAATTTTAGTAGGGTTAATTTCTTGGAAAGAAGCAGGGATAATTGAAAGTCCATTCGTAGTTGTATTTGATAAAATCGGTATCCCATATGCAGCTGATATTATGAACTTCGTTATTATTACAGCTCTTCTATCTGTAGCGAACTCAGGGTTATATGCAGCAACGCGTATACTATGGTCACTTGCAAATGAAGGAATGGCACCAACTTCTTTCAAGAAAGTAAATAAACGTGGTATTCCGATTACAGCGTTAGTCGTAACAATTGCTGTTGCGGCGTTATCTTTATTAACAAGTTTCCTTGCAGAAGATACAGTATATATGTACTTATTATCTATAGCTGGTTTATCTGCTGTTTCAAGTTGGATCATTATTGCTTTATCACAACTTCGCTTTAGAAGTCAGTATTTAAAAGGTGGAGGAAAATTAGAGGACTTAAAGTATAGAACACCACTATACCCGCTTGTTCCAATTTTAGCTTTAATTACAAATAGTATCGTTGTTATTAGTTTAGCGTTTATTCCAGAGCAACGAATGGCGTTATATTGTGGTATTCCATTTATCATTTTCTGCTACATATATTATTATATGAGTAAGAAGCGGAAGAAACCGATGAAAGTGGAGATGGAAGCAAAGTATGAAAATAAAAATTAAGCATGATGATATAGAGGCAGATTTATCGTATGGTTCATTGGCGATAGGGAAAGAAAACGGGTATTCACCGTTACAATTACTCGTTTCTTCTATTGCAGGGTGTAGTGCAATTGTTTTTCGAACGATTTTAGAAAAGAAACGCATTACATACGATACGTTTACAATTGAAACTGAAATTGGTAGAAGTGAAGCTCTATCAAAACCAGTTGAAAGTGTTCATTTGCACTATAAAATTAAAGCGCAAAACATTACAGAAGAGCAATTAGACAAGGCACTGCAACTTGCAGTAAAGAATTGTACGATTGTTCAATCTGTAAAAGATAGTATAAAAGTTACGGAAACAATTGAATTAATAAAGTGAAACATAAAAACGTGAGAATAGGGCGCTCACGTTTTTATGTTTTTAGCAGAGGGGGAAGCATGATGGAATGTTTAGGTTGTAAATTAGCAAATGAAGAAGAAATTATATATAAAGTGTATGAAGATGATTATGTAACTTGTTTTTTAGATCATGTACCTTTCTATGCGGGACATACTTTAATTGTTCCAAAGCAGCATGTTTTAGAAGTAGACGAATTAGATGATTGTGTAGCAAAAGCGATTATGGATGCTTCTAAGCTTATTTCAAAGGCTATTAAATTACTGTATAAACCAGACGGAGTTACAATTTGTCAAAATGGTGGAATTTTTAACGAATTAACTCATTATCACATGCATGTTGTACCGAGATATAAAGAGCGTTCGTTTGCTGAGTTTTATACGGTACAATCGGGAGAAAAGAAGAATTATAATTTTGAAGAGACACAGAATTGGTTAAAAGAAGCGATAGAGCAAATACTGCTTACTAAAAAGGCGTAAGAGGGATGTTCTTACGCTTTTTAGTCTTCATACATATTTAAAATCTCTTTCGCACGTATACGTAAACCATCTATTAATTCTTTCGGTTCTAAAACTTGTGCATCTTTTCCAAGCCGATAAAATAGAGGCGTAATAAAATTAATTTCACCTTTATCAATTGTTGAATTTATATATCCTGTCCCATCTTCGTTTACTACCACGAATTCTTCAAGGTAAGGAACGCTTTTACATTGGCGCACGCCTTCTGTCGTTAATAAAACATGTAATTGGATAGGAGTGTGTACTACGTTAGAGTTAGATTCGAACCATTCTTCTAAATTCATGAACGTATCTTTATTTTCTTCTGTTGATAATATAGAAAGAATACGATCAACGCGATACAGTAATATTTTTTTGCTGCTGAAGTCATAGGATGGTAAGTACCATAGCCCATCATGAGTATATACACCGATAGGATGAACATATTTTATTTTTATCCCTGATTTAGATTCGTATTGAAAGTGTAAATTTTTATTTTCAATAGCCGCGGTTAATACTTCGTTTAAAAGAGGTGTATCAATTGTTCTCTTCGGATTCCAAAAAGAGATATAAGATCGTATTTTATCAACTTTCGCTTTCGCATCATGTTGTAGGGAGCTATACAGTTTATGCGTAACGGAATTGATTTCTGTGTTAAAAGGCAAGTCTCTGTAGTAGCTTAAAGACTGAAAAGCAAAAAAGATGGATACTGCTTCTTCTTCGGTAAATAAAATAGGGGGAATGACTTTATTCGTTAATACTTTATATCCTCCGTTACGACCTTGTTCTGCATAAATAGGTAATCCCATATCACTTAAATCTAAAATGTATCTATGGACAGTACGAACGGAAATATTAAATTCATCAGCTATTTCCTGAGCTGTAAATGTTTTTTTCGCAGAAGCGAATATAAGAATATCTAATAAGCGTTTAGCTTTTGACAAATGTATCACCTTTTTCTTTTTAAACATGACATAAATTGTCGTGTTTTACTGTTAGTATATTGTTTATATCATAATGTTATCAAGATGAGGTGTAAGGAGGAAAAGAGATGTCACGTGAAGTTGTTTTATTTATAGCCGCTAGTTTGGATGGATATATTGCGAAAGAAAATGATGATTTAGAGTGGTTAATGGAAACCGAAGGAGAGGGAGATAACGGTTATACAGAAATGTATGAAACGATTGATACAATAATTATGGGGAAAAGAACGTACGATTATGTAGTAGAGCATACGGAAACATTCCCGTACTTGGATAAAGCGTGTTATGTTTTTTCTGGTTCAGAAAAAGGTTCAAACGGAAACGTGGAGTTTGTAAATGAAGATGTAGTGGAGTTTACAAAAAGGTTAAAAGCACAGGAAGGATCTAAAATATGGATGGTCGGTGGAGGGAGTTTACTGAAAGAGTTCTTTAAGAATAATCTAATTGATGAATATATCGTTACGATTACACCGCATATATTAGGTTCTGGAGTTCCTTTATTTCAAGACAAGAATCCAGAAATTAATTTAACTTTAACGGATACGAAACGTTTTGGGCAATTTGTAAATTTATATTATAAGGAAAAGAAATAGCATACTAATGAACGGACCAAATTACATCTGATTTGGTCTGTTCTTATTCTTAGTTATATTAAGGTTTATCTGTCCTTAACATATCAATTAGTATAAGGAACATATTGATTTGGATAATTCAAAAGGAAAATTGTAATTTTATGTTGAAATGAACATGGAAAGTATAAAGAGATGTACTTAGATTACTAAGGTGGTTGTCTTGAACAAAGGGAGTGAAGAATTGGATGAAAAGAAACTATTAAAATTAATTTTAGAAATTCAAGAGCTACAAGATTTTGGGGAAGATTTTGAACATAAACTCATTTTATTTGAAAATAGTGTTCCTTATCC
>NZ_JBFUIN010000138.1:0-7443 GCF_056401855.1 Bacillus sp. P4_D3 | reverse complement strand
CCGATAACCCCGCCGATCGAAATCATTGTTATATGCCGAGTTTTTAAATCCTTCTGTAACTCCTTTTTCTCTTTAGCCAAACAATTCACCAGCCCCTCCATTAGCGTGGACGTTCACCATCTTCCATTGACAACGCTTTCTAAAAATCCCCTCCTACTTTGACTAAAAAATAAAAAGAGCCAGAAAAACAATGTACACATTTACATTGGATTTTACTGTCTCTATCCGTATGGCTCGTCCTCCTGCTAAGGAAGTTCAAGTGGAAAGAAGCTCCGCTATTCAATTGAACAAAAGTAAACCCGGGCTTACAGAGAGGCTAATCACTGTCATCCGATAATAAGTTAATCATAATACAATAAGACTGAATATTCAATGTTCATTTTCGCAAATTTCATGAATAAAAAAAGAAAATTCTCTTACCTCGCCACATATACTGTTCAAAAGAAAAAAGGAAGTGATCCAATGTATTACGGAACAAAGGGCTGGTACGTCGCTGAGCTTAAAAAATTAGGTGTTCGCTATCATGAAGGACGAAAACTAGAAAGTTACCGCGCACACGTATTACGCAATTTATTAATCGCACAACAAGAGACAACGAAAGAAGAGTAATTTACTAACAAAATTACTCTCGAGATATATCGTCTATTCAACAAATCCCGGCAAATCACCCATCTAAACTACCAACTAATCACACATTGATACAAACTAAAAAAAGGTCACCCAAACAGGCATGCCCATCAACTTAAGAATTCAGAATTACCCCAAAATGAAAAAATAAGCTTTTTTGTCACAAGTGTAGCTTTGTAAAAAAGATTGATTATTTATAATAAAGTTTGATGTTTTCTTGTTGGATATTTATTTTAATCTAACGATAAACATTGTGAAGAAATGTACTTCAACTAACGGGGCAGGTTAGTTGAAGATCTCATCAGATAAGTAATAATATTTAAAGGAATAATTCATTCTGATAAAGAACATTAAAAAACGTGATGATAAGGAGGCGATTGTATGGCCAATCATGTAGAAAATCTATATAGCTATCATGTATGGGCAAATCAACTGATTATTGATCATCTTAAGACACTTTCTCCTGAGAAATATCAAAAGGAAATGAAAAGTGTCTTTTCTTCTGTTTCAAAGGTTTTATCGCATCTCTATTTGGTGGAATATGGATGGCTTCATACCCTCGAGGGTCAGAGTATGAACGAAGCAATGCAATCTTCATTTCAAATTCAAGAAAAGATTGAGAAACTGCCCATTGAAGACTTAGAAACGGAATTTCACACTTTAACATCCCGGTTTAAAACCTTTTTGAACAGACAGGAAGATATGGAAAAGAGAATAATGTTGGATAATCCATGGGCAGGATTAAGAGAAACAAGTATATCTGAAATGGTCTTACACGTTGTGAATCATGGAACCTATCATAGAGGGAATATTTCAGCTATGTTACATCAGTTGGGTGATTCTTCAGTTATGACTGATTATGCTTTTTATTGGTATTCTTGAAATATTATTCATTAAGGCTCAGTAAAATAATCAAACTTTTTTATAAAAATCTCATACTTAGCTAAAAAGAGTAACTCCATTTTGATCAATCTTTATTCAAAATGGAGTTTTTGTATTTGTTGTTAAATAAAAAAGGATAATCAGCCTCATAATGGACTAACTATCCTGTAATTTATTATCTAAATTTAATAAACGGGTGACCTTTCCTATTCACAAACAAGAATTTGTCTAGAAAATGATCCTTTTCTTGTGATACAGCGGTCTGAAATTTCAAATCCCGCTTCATGAATCATGTCGTCCATTGTTTCCATCGTGACAACGACTACTTTTTTTGCAATGCGGCGCGCACTTGAAAGAATCGAGAGTTGATCTTCTGGTGTTGCGTGCGTAAATAGGTCGTACGGCATATCGATAATTGCAACGTCATAGTTCTCAGTAAGTTCTTCAATCGGGCCATTTGTTACTGTTCCTTCAAACCCGAAATGTGCGATGTTTTTTCTCGTTCCAAGAACCACAAGTGGATTTATATCTCTACCAACGATGTTAATCCCCATAGAAAGTGCTTCTACTACTACTGTTCCAATGCCGCAGCACGGGTCAATAGCTCGTACTCCCTCTGGGTTTGGTACAGCGATATTTGCGACAGCTCTAGCAACACGTGTGCTCAGTGATGTCGAATAGCTATGCGGTTTTTTTATATGATGATACCAAACCGGATCACTTTCTACATAGTGTCCGAAGTACCAGCGTCCTCCAAGAGGAACAATCCCGAATACACGCTCTGGATTACGAACATCCGCTTCTCCTTCAATATGCATGCCAAGGTCTCGTTCAATAAGGCGTCTGTCCCCATATTCAATTTTATTTTCTCCAACAAGGTCATTAATTTTAACGAAGATGACTTTGAACGTCGCTCCCGCCAAGTCAATTTGTTCCACTTGTTTCAAAATGCTTTCTAAGTCGTCTCCTTCATACATAACCTCAACGCGCTCTTTAATAAACGGACTTCTACTCGGAGCAATCTTGACTTCACTTTTCAAAATATTAACGTGAGACTCCATCCCAAAGAACGAGCGCATTTCCAAGTAACATAAAGCACGCTCCTCTTCGCGAAACGCATACGTATATATACATGCAGGTGTTTTACTATGATTATTCAATCTATGATCATCCTTTATCATTTTAAATTGTTATGATTACAATTACTCGAATACTATTTATATAAAATTAAATGATATCACATGCCCGAAATAAAGAGAAACCTTTATAATTCATTTAATAAATAAAAGAGACTGCCTCTGGCAATCTCTTCTATCATTCTCTCTATTTATTAACGGTACGAAGATACGTCATTACCCATTGCTTCGTAGTAATCTAAAATACCTTGATAAATAGCTTCTGCTGCACGTTGTCTCTGTTCTGGTGTAGCAATTTTATCTGCATCACTTTTATTATCTACAAATGCTAATTCTGCTAATACAGCTGGCATTGTATTTTCTCTAGTTACGTATAAGTCCTTTGGTTTCGCGCCACGGTCTTTTGTTCCCAGCGCTTCTACAAGACGTTTTTGAATCTTCTCTGCTAATAAACGACTTTCTTCTGTATTTGGATTAGTTGCTCTTGTCGTTGCTGACTGATAATAGAACGTTTCTGTACCTTGTCCATTTTTCAAGTCAGAACCATTAGCATGGATACTTACAAAAATATCTCCATTATTTTTCTGTGCAAACTCTACTCGTTTTTTCAATGAATCTGTTGAGTCTACTCCTGGACGAGTATCATCTGTACGAGTGAATAACACAGTAAACGGTGTCTTTTTCTCAAATATTTTCTGTAATCGTAATGATACATCTAATACGGTTTGACTTTCTTTCTCATAATAACCAGGATTCCCCGAGTCAATTCCACCATGACCTGGATCAATAATAATTGCTTTTCCTTCTAAGAAATTACCTTGTTTTACTGGGTTTAACTGATTTTTATCAACCCATTGGAAGCCACTATTTGTACGGATACGAATCCAGCTATCTTTTTCTTCAATAACCGTTACTGTTTGCGCTCCATATTTCCCTACCACTTTAGAAGAATGTTCAGGTTTTTCATACGCAGTAAATCCTTCTTTAATACCTTCTGTTTTCTCTACTAAAGGTGTCCATTTCTCACCTTTACTCGTTACAATTTTAATCCATCCATCACGCTCTTCTTTTACTACAACCGTTTGTGGATCATGTTGCACGTCAGTGATTCCTGATGATAAAGATGGTTGGTGATATGTAATAAACTTGCGATCTATATACATTTTCTTCTCTGTTTCTGGTTTACTAACATTATCATTATTTTTGCTTAGCTTGTCCGCTTTATACGTCATTTGTGCAGCTTGTTCACGTGGTATAGAAAGATCTGGACTCCAAGTTGTCTTCCCTGTACCAGCAGAAATCTCTAACGCTACTAAAATATTTGCTGCTTCTTTACCGAAATGATTTTCTAAGTCAGTAAACTTATTCGTTACTGGGGCTTTTACCAAACCTTGTAATTTATAAGCCTTCACAAGCATAGATGCCATCTCAGCACGTGTTACTTTCCCATCAGGATCAAATACACCTGCTTCTCGCCCTGCAATAATATTTTCTTTTTCAATTGCTGCAATATACTGAGCTGCCCAATGATTTTTTGAATCGTTAAAAGATGGCTTCGCAGCTGGATTAACGTTTAATCCAATTGCTTTCGCTACAATTGTCGCTGCTTCAGCACGTGTTAAAAGACCCTGTGGTGCAAAAGTACTGTCCGTCATACCGCTAATTACATTTCTCTCTACTAAATAGTAAATTGCGTCTTTTGACCATGCGTTATCTGGAACATCTGAAAACTTCTTCGTTTCTGCTAAACTACTAATTGGATATACCAATAAATTTGCTGCTAATATACCTGCAGCGATTGCTTTGTACTTCATGAAAACAAATCTCCTCTCAAAATCTCACATTATACAATTCTCTTAATCAAACTAATATTAAAAATATTAATTGGTAAATAACTCCTACAATAGTTTATAACATTCTATCCCTATAGTAAATACGTTTCCTATACATATTATTAAAAATGAATATATAGAGAATAATAAATATAAATACAATGAAACGATACTCATTATAGACGTCCATCCCCACTAATTATTAGCCCACATCCATCATAATTTTTACGTATTTTCGAATTTTGATGTGGGCGCCTTACTATATCGGGATATAATTCAATTACTTAAAATTGTCTTCTTCATATTTTCTTCCTTCTTCTAAAGGAAGTTTTTTCTCACTAACTAGTTTCGCTTCTCCCGTATCGAGATTTGTTTGGAAAGTCGAAAAGTACCACATTCCTTCTCCGTTATCGTAATTTCCAACAAGAAATTCCCCCTTATCTAAAGCTTTAAAACAAGTTCCTGCAATACCTAGGTCCCCTTCGCCAATTTTCACTTCGAGTACTTTCCCTTTATGAATATAGAAAACTTTCGCTGTAGATAAATTAGAAGACTCACGCTGCAACGCTACAAAAAAATCTGGTGTACCTTTACTAACAAAGCCATTTTTTCTAGACGTATTAAATGTAAACTCTCCAATTTGTGCCTCTTGCAAATATAATGTCGCACTTGTAGATTGTAAGGCAAGCTGATATTCACCTGTATATATTTGATCCCCTTCTTGTGCACCGACCCAAACTTCTTTTTGCGTTTCATGCTGTTCGTTATTCGCAAATACATGCAAAGTATACGTTTCACCCTCAGTAGAATTCATGGAAACAGTATAACGACTTTGCACTTGCGGATTTATTTGTGATCCTTGGATTTTTCCACTCTCTTTTTTCTTTTCCTGGGTATCCTCTACCTTCGTCACTTCTTTTTCCCCTACGCTTTCTTTAGAACATCCACTTAACGCTAAACTTACAACGATACTACCCATCAATAGTTTCTTCATCTTATCCCCCAAATAAAAAGCTGATTAAAAATAATATTTTCAATCAGCCCTCTCTATTTTCTATGAAATTAGTCTTCAATTAAATTAGACATTACATATGCATACACTAATGCTTCTGTATGAGCGATGGAGCTTTCATGTGTACGTTCAAATGCATGAGAAGAATCGATACCCGCTCCAATTAGCGCATGTTTCACATCAAATCCAGCACGAATCGCAGCTGATGCATCTGATCCGTAGTATGGATAAATATCCACTTTATATTCAATAGCGCTCGCTTTCGCCAGTTCAACTAAATGCTTACGTAAAGCGTAATGGTATGGACCACTAGAGTCTTTCGCACAGATGGATACTGTATATTCATCAGATGCTTGTCCATCACCTAACGCTCCCATATCAACTGCTAAATATTCTACCGTTTCTTCTGGAATATTTGAGTTTCCACCGTATCCAATTTCTTCATTATTAGAAATTAAGAAATGTGTTGTATATGGCAATGTTACCTTTTCATCTTGCAATCTTTTAATTAGTTTTAATAGAATTGCTACACTTACTTTATCGTCTAAATGACGTGATTTTATGTATCCACTCTCTGTAATTTGAACGCGTGGATCAAATGAAACGAAGTCTCCTACTTCAATTCCTAACTCACGTACTTCATCTGCTGAAAAGACACGCTCATCAATACGAACTTCAATATTTTTCTCATCGCGCTTCGCTTCCCCTGCATCTTTGTACACATGGACAGAAGTTTGATGCATTAAAATTGTACCTGTATACTTCTTACCGTTTGACGTTTCAATTTCGCAATATTCCCCTTCTACAGAGTTCCAACGAAATCCACCAATCATAGATAGACTAAGACGGCCATCAGGCTTAATTTCTTTCACCATTGCACCTAACGTATCAACGTGTGCAGTTAATAAACGATGCTGCTCATCATTCTTCCCTTTAACCGTTAAAATAAGAGCGCCTTTATTATTACGCTTCGTCTCTACATTCCACTCACTTACATAGTTTTCAATAAAATTAATAATTTTCGTCGTATTCCCAGATGGACTCGGAATAGAGACAAGCTCTTTAATCAATTCCATCGTTTCTTTCGCATGATGTGCCACTGTCGTTTCCCCCTCGCTTTTTCTACTATTTAGTATACAGAAATTACTATAAAACCTCTACTAATATAGTTTAATTTTCTAAATTGTAATAAAATTCACTTTACCCTAATCTTAATGACAAAAAAGCACAGCATTCTCTCCATTAACGCTATGCTTTTCCTATCAAACTATTCTTCTGAAACATCTAATAAATAAATGCCTCTTGCAAACCCACCGCGCTCTTCTTCTTTCTGCTTACGAATACGCTCTACATCTTCAATTGTTGCACCTTCTGCGCGAGCTAATGAAACAATAACTTCAAGTGCATCTGCAAGTGAATCTAACGCATGTTCACGATCCTTCATCGAAGCAAATTCACGAATTTCTTCTGTACCAATTTTCGCTAACGCTTGTATGTAAGCTTGTCCTGTTAATTTTTGTGCTGTATATGTTTTTCCAGACATTAAAATTTTCTCCGGGACACGATCTCTTACTAACTTGTTATAAGTTACCATCACTTTTCCTCCTATTTTTAATAACACCCGAGCTCTGCTTTATAGAAAAACCACTCTTTTTTCACACAAGCACTTAACATATCAATTCCTGATCCGTGCGCCCTTACTACCGGAAAGAAGTAATGCTCTGGTTCTTCTTTCTTATCGCCGTATAAGGTTTGATACTCATCAGGAATCGCCTCTTTTTTCACATCCCGTTCTTTCTTCACTTCACCAGAGAAAGCAACAGTTGGATGTCCTTCAAAGAATAATGCAGTCCGTACCGCAAGAGATGGTGTACTATGCAAAGCATAATATGTAAGTAAGATAATAACGATAACACCGATAATTTTCTTCATTTATTACTCCTAAAAAAAGTGC
>NZ_JBFUIN010000137.1:0-7453 GCF_056401855.1 Bacillus sp. P4_D3 | reverse complement strand
GGATATCGACTTATCAACAAATAACGAAAGATTTATATGCTATTATGCAATTGTTGTTAAGCTGCTTTCAAAACTTTAATTCCTTTAACAATATTCCAAATGAAGTAATAAATTCCTACAAGAATAAACACTGCATACGTTATAACCATTCCAATTCCAACGCTCTCAGATTGATTGAAACTTAAACCGTATACCCCCGATAAAGCTAATCCGCCAAATAAGATTGCGTACGGGAAAATATGTGACCAAAATGCTTTTTTTGCGTGATATTTCACTTCATCTTCCGCAACGAAGTACACGACAATTGGCAGTAAAAATGGTGCAAAAAAGATACTAAAGTAACATAGCGAAGATAAAATATTATTTCCTTTCATCCGATTCACCTCTAAAGTTTTTTGTTACCTTCATTATGTCAGGAAACCACTCCAGAAACTATCGCTTTACCTTTCATGAACATGACATCTTTGTAAGATTTCCCTCAAAATAAATCCCGCCTGGAATTTCAGGCGGGATCACTTTCACTATATTCGATTCATAAACCAATATTGCGTAACCGCTAAATATTCTCGTACATTCGATTGAATAATAATTGGCTTCGGTGTTTTCGCCGGAAGACCTTCTAATGTCAACCCTTGTTTTTCTGCAATCTTTTTTGCTCGGAACATATGAAAATCGTTCGTTACAATCATCCCTTTTTTCATATTTTCAGGGATAAGAGGTTTTGAAAATTTAATATTTTCATCTGTGCTCGTCGAACGTTCTTCCATTATAATGCGGTCTTCTGCAATATTTTGTTTCATTAATCCTTGTTTCATCGCTAATGCTTCTGTAATATCTTCACCTTTTCCTTGGCCTCCAGATACGATAGCAATTGTTTTATCATGTGATTTTAAATACTCAGCTGCTTTATCAATACGATATTGCAATGAATAAGAAGGCTTTGTTCCATTTACTTTCGATCCTAGTACAATTATATAATCCGCATCGTCAATTGCATTCATATGCCCATGCTTATAGATGTTATATTGTAAAAACCCCGCATACACGGCGAAGATCATTATAACAACTAAAATGTACTTAATTATTTTCTTCTTTCTCATATCCATATACTCCTATTCCCTTTACTTCCTTCATCATAATATCCATTTATTTGTTTGTATACAGCCAAATTCCAATTCACCCTAATTCATCCTATAAAAGGTAATATTTATATTACTTTCGGGAATAGTAAGTACAACTTCACACGAAGGAGTGTCCCTCTTGCTTCTCTTTTTATTTAATGTATCGTTCTTTTTTATCTTATTTTTACTATCACTTAAGCTACTTGGTAAATCTGCATTAGCACAACTAACCCCTCATGATTTTGGGGCTATTATCTTTTTATCTTATTTAGCTTTTCAAGCCATACCAGTCGCTGGTGCTTTACAAGCATTTCTCGGTATGGTCGTTATTACATGTTTGCATTTACTTCTTACCAAATTAAGCCTACTCAATAAACTAAATCGTTTCATTCTCGGACACCCCATTATTTTAATTAAACATGGTGATATTATTTTTGAGAACTTACAAAAAAGTAGATATCCGATCCCTGAATTGCTTTCTAATCTTCGCGTCGCCGGATATCCAAGTGTTCATGAAATTGAATACGCTATTTTAGAARCGAATGGAGCCATTAGCATTTTACCAAAGCGAGAACTTGTACCATTGACTCCAAAAGATATGAATATAGATGTTAAGTATGCAGGGTTACCAATTGCTCTTATCGTTGATTCACAAATTCAATACGATAACTTAAAGTTAATTCATAAAGACGAAAAATGGTTATATAAAGAGTTAAAAGAAAAAGGAATCACAAATATTAAAAACGTTGCTTTTGTGTCTGTTCAAGAAACGGATGGATCTTTTGCGATTAGTTTAAAAGAATGAAAAAATCCCCTTACTTGTTCAAGGGGATTTTCTTCACTATATAGCTTCTTTCTTTCCTGCCAAGTTTAATGGAACAGGATGTTTCATACGATTCATTGTAAATACAATGATTGCTGTCAATATTTCCGCTACTGGCATAACGAGCCAAATTCCATTTACACCAAATAATTTCGGCATAATCCATAACAATGGAATAATAAATAGTAAACCACGGCTCAAAATAATAAGAACTGATTTTGTCGTTTGTCGCACTGATTGGAAATACTCTCCATACACAATGTTATAGCCTAAAAATACATATTGTATAAAGAATAAACTAATACCTGTTAACGTTAACTCCAATAGTTCTGGGGATTGAACATCAAACAAACCAATTATATATTTCCCGAAGAATAAACCGACAACAATTGCTACGCCTCCGAGTACAACTGCAGTTTTTACAGCTAACCGTAATCCTTCACGCAGTCTTTCTGGTAAATTTGCACCATAGTGGAAACTAGCAATAGGTTGTAATGCGGCTCCAACACCGAAGAATAATAGTAATGTCATTGCATGAATACTATTGACCATCGCATAAGAAGCGACACCTACTTCTCCTGCATATTGAACAAAAGCGATATTAAAACCAACCGTTACAATCGCTACTGTAATCTCAGTTGTAAAACTTGGGAAACCAATCACCATAATTTGTTTAACCGTATCCCATTCAAAATGGAATTTCGTCCACTTTAAAACACTACTTTTTCTAAAGAAGTGAGTTAATAATACAAGGAAACCAATTGCCGCCGAAAGAATAGTTGCTGAGGCAGCACCTGTTACGCCCCATCCAAAGATAAAGATAAAGATATAGTCAAAGATAATATTCAATACAGCTGTTACGACAAGGCCTGCCATTGCTAAATTAGGATTTCCATCGTTACGTATAAATGTGCTTAAAATATTTTCTAAAACGTATATCATTCCAAATGTTAATAACACTTGTAAATAGTCTAACGCATATGGCAAAATCACTTCATTTGCACCGAATAGATATGCTATATCTTCTATTCTCCATAAGCAAATAGCCGCTAAAACACCTACGATAATAACTGCCACTGTCATAGATTGAGTAAAAATAGACCTTGCTCTTTCCAGTTTATTTTCCCCTAGTGCAATGGAATATAACGTTGCTCCGCCCATTCCAATCCATAATGAAATAGAAAAGAAAATTGAAAACGCTGGAATAGCTACGTTTACTCCAGCCAAACCGTTCGCTCCAACTCCTCTACTAATCATGACCGCATCAATCACAATATTAACCGACATTAATACCATCCCAAGAACAGCTGGTATTAAATAAGTGATAAATAAACTTTTAATAGGTTTTTCTCTTAATTTTTCTGTTGTTTCCATCATATAAATGCTCCTTTTTCAATGCTCTGTTCACAGTTTAAACCTTCAAGTTACTTGAAGGTCAATAGAGAATCGAAAAATATATAAGCCTATTTTTTAACAACAGGTATTTGAATTTCCGTTACTTGCTCTTTCGGATTTTCTGTTACAGACCAATCAATTAACGCAAGCTCAAGCGCATCTCCGCATACTTCGTATCCTTCGTTATCAATGTGATTTAATAATTTCGTATACGTTGCATCTGTTTCTTCATATGGTCCATGGTGATAAGAACAAGCAAATATTCCTTCTTTTATTTCATCTGAAGTATGCAATTGAAAAGGCATGTAATCCAATAAAATAAACACACTGTTATATGCTTGAAACTCATTTTGAAGTAATGCTTTTTTTGAAACTGTTACACCGATATCTCCTGAAAATAAACTATTATCAATTTGCTTCATATTTTTTTGTAGCGAATGGATATAATATTCAAACATATCATCTGTTGTATTAGGTGCAACTGCAATCGCTGTTATTTTTCGCTTCGATATCGTTTTATAAATAATTTGATTCGCTTCTGATTCCGTCGCTTTCTTCATTAAATGGATTTTATGTTCCATTTTTGCCAAAGCATACTCGATTTCTCTTTGCTTTTTCAGCATCATTTCTTGTTGTTTTTCAAGTAAATTCAGCGCATAAGACGGATTTCGTTCATCAATATATTTCTTTATTTCCTTTAATGGGATATTCAATTGGCGTAAAAATTTAATCGTGTCTAATAGTGAAAACTGATCAATTGTGTAATAGCGATAATTCGTTTGCGGGTCCACAATAGACGGATGAAAAATTCCTTTTTCATCATAGTAGCGTAATGTAGATTCCGCTATATTATGCATTTTTGCCATTTCCCCAATTGTAAAACGTTTATTTAATAACATATGCCCTTCTCCAATTCATTAAAAATGTATCCTTATTTCTTCTTATTATATAGTGATTCCCTCCATACCTAAATCGAATCCTATCATGAAAATCTGCTATTTTTTCATTGATTTTTAATAAATTTTATTATATATTAATTACAGGTTCAAATTACAAGTTCAAAAGAACTCGTAATAAGACCCTTTGTTTAATGGGTTTTTACATATTTTCATTAGGCAAATTCCGAGAAATCGTATGATAAAACTAAAAATGATGAGGAGAGGATCAGATGGAATTCGAATTTTTCTTTCAAATTGCACTTATTTTATTAAGTACAAAGCTCGCTGGTGACCTTAGTGTTAGATTAGGTCAACCTTCTGTACTGGGTAAATTAATTGTCGGTATCGTTATCGGTCCAGCTTTATTAGGTTGGATTGAGAATTCAGAACTTCTAACGCAATTAAGTAATGTCGGGGTTATTCTTTTAATGTTTATGGCTGGACTTGAAACAGACTTAAAAGAATTAAATGAAAACCGTAATTCTTCTTTAGCAGTCGCAATTGGAGGTATCGTTCTTCCATTTGTRGGTGGTTACGTTGCCGGTCTTGTTATGGGCATGGAACAAGGGAACGCTGTCTTTTTAGGATTACTTCTATGTGCGACAAGTGTTAGTATTTCTGTTCAAACACTTCGCGATTTAGGTAAGATGAAAACACGTGAAAGTACAACAATGCTTGGAGCAGCTGTATTTGATGACATTCTTGTTGTTATTTTATTAGCATTCGCAATGAGCTTCTTAGGTACAGATGATGTGAATTTAACAATGGTTATCTTGAAGAAAGTAGTATTCTTTGCTTCTATTATTTTAATCGGATGGAAAGGTGTTCCAGCGATTATGCGTTGGTTATCACCACTACGCGTATCTGAGTCTATCGTTAGCGCAGCACTTATCATCTGTTTCTCATTCGCATATTTCGGCGAACTATTAGGAATTGCTGGTATTATCGGTGCTTTCGCAGCTGGTATCGCTATTTCTCAAACGAACTACAAACATGAAGTAGAAAAGAAAGTAGAACCAATCGCTTATGCTATGTTCGTACCAGTATTCTTCGTTAGCATCGGTATGAATATTACATTTGACGGTATTGGTGATCAAATTTGGTTCATTTTAGCATTAACAGTAATCGCTGTATTCACAAAACTAATCGGTTGTGGATTCGGTGCACGAATGACTGGATTTGATGCAAAGTCTTCTGCAATTATCGGTGCTGGTATGGTTTCTCGTGGTGAAGTTGCACTTATCATCGCAGGAACAGGACTTTCTTCTGGCCTATTAGCACAAGATTACTTTACAGCAATCGTTATCGTCGTTATTTTAACTACGATGATTACACCACCAATGTTAAAATACACTTTTGGTGCAAAAGATAAAGCAATGAAAGCAAGTAAATAAGTTTACTATAATAAAAGGAGATTGCTATCTTATAAGATAGCAATCTCCTTTTTCGTTTCACCTTTAAACAATCTCATTCGTCTTTAACCATTTTTCAAAAATAGTTCGCGCTTCCTCATCATCGATATCATCACGAAATGAATATACTTTTATGCCATAGTCATCTATATATTCCCCAAGTTTCATTTCCTCCACCTTTTTATAAAAATCGTCTGCCTCATATTTTGGAATATAAGCATCCCAAACTGGCTCATTTATTCTTTTGTACGCTGTCACTTCTAAATCATATCCGTCTTCATAATATCCGATGTGATAATGTTTGTTAGGATCATATTTCTCCATTAAAAGCTCCTCCTAGTAAACAAAAGCGAGCCTTATATTACAGCTCGCTCCTCTCGTTCTATTTATTAAATACGTTCCATCGCTGTCTTCAACGTTCCAACAACAAAAGCAATTTCTTCACTTGAAATAACAAGTGGCGGTGCTAATGTTAAAACGTTATTATACCCCGCTGTTGTCATACCGTTACGCCCAATAATAAGTCCTTTTTCTTTACAAGCATTTACAACACTTGCAATTTTGTCGTTATCAATTGGTTCTTTCGTCGCTTTATCATTTACTAGTTCGATTCCAACTAATAACCCTTTCCCTCTAATATTACCAACAAGCGGATGTTCCCCAATTTCTTCTTTTAATTGATTTAATAAAAGTGAACCCATTTGGGCAGAGCGCTCAATTAAATTTTCATTTTCCATAATCTCTAAGTTTTTAAGCGCTAATGCACAAGCCGCTGGATTTCCACCAAATGTATTAATATGACGGAAGAATTCATATTCCCCTGTTCCTTTAAATGCCTCATAAATTTCTTTTTTCACAGCTGTTGCTGATAATGGTAAGTATGCGCTCGTAATACCTTTTGCCATCGTAACGATATCAGGCTTAACGTCATAATTCATAAATCCAAATGCTTTTCCTGTACGCCCGAAACCACAAATAACTTCATCGCTAATAAGTAACGAACCGTGTTTTTGACACGTTTCATGAACAGCTTTCATATAGTCTTGTGGCGGCATTAAAATACCTCCGCCTGTAATAATTGGCTCCATAATAAATCCCGCTATTGTTTCGCTTAATTCCCATGTCATAACACGATCTACTTCTTTTACGCATTCTACATCATAAATATTTTGCGATTCCATTTCTGGCATGCGGTAACAATCTGGAGGCGTTACATGTAAAAACCCTGACGCAAATGGCTCATATTGGTATCTACGCTGTGCTTGTCCAGTCGCTGCCATCGTTGCCATTGTGTTTCCGTGATAACCACGATAACGTGACATAAATTTATAACGATGCGGTTCACCTTTTTGAGCATAATATTGTCTTGCTATTTTAAAAGCTGTTTCATTCGCTTCTGATCCACTATTAGAGAAGAATATAACATACTCTCCACCAAGCCACTCGTTTAACTTTTCAGCGAGCTTAATCGCTGGCTCATGTGATTGTGACATCGGAAAGTATGATAATGTTTGCAATTGCTTATAAGCTGCCTCTGCGAGCTCTTTTCTTCCGTATCCACTATTCACACACCAAAGACCACTCATACCGTCTAAGTATCTTTTTCCTTGTATATCTTCAACCCAGCACCCTTCTGCTTTTGCCCCTACCATTGTACTACTTGGGCTAAAAGGACGCATTCCGTGCCAAACATATTGCTCATCTTTTGCTAATAATTCATCGGTTTGTTTTGTCTTCATCATTTCTTCCACCTTCCATAACAAC
>NZ_JBFUIN010000136.1:0-7471 GCF_056401855.1 Bacillus sp. P4_D3 | reverse complement strand
GGATATAAAAAAGCTCCTGCTCACAACTGAACAGGAGCTTCAACTCATTCATCAATACTTAACGCTCTAACGATTCGTATTCGATTATGCTTTTTTCGTATCTACTACTTTAATATCTTCAGCATAGATTTTTTCTGCATAGTCTTTAATGTTCTTCCAGCTATCTTTCGCAATGTTTAAATCTTCTTTAATGAAAACAAGGTCATTTGGACTAATTGAATCTACATTTTGAAGTAAAGAATTGTATTTTGATCCCATTGTGTACCATTGATTTGAAATGTTTTGCAACGCTGTAATTGCTGTATCAATTGTGTTTGTTAAATATTCAGTTTGTGTTTTAATGTTCGTTAGTCCTGCCACTTCTAATTGCGCAGTTGTAACTTGTCCTGTTATCTTTTGAATTTCTGCCTGTGCATTATCAAGCTCTTTCTTCGCTAAGACGATTCCTGCAGTACCACCACCTACTGCTGCTGTTCCACCTGCAATTAATGCGATTCCTAGCGGAGTTCCTGCTCCCGTAGCAATTACAACCGCACCACCGATAATTGCAATTGGGCCTAAAGCTGTCGCAACAGATGAACCGATAATAATTGCATTATATTTACTAATTGCTTCATTATACGTTGTAATTTGATTTTGCAGAAGCGGAATTCCAGCATCTTGACTAGCCAAGATAGATGTAATTTGATTTGCATCTCCCTTGAAATTTTGAGTATCCGACGTCATTTTATTTCGGAATTTCTTTAAGTCTTCTACTAACTTATCTACTTGCGCTTTATTTTCAGTAATACTACTTGATAATCTAGTTAGACCTTTCGTAAGAGTTGCTTTATCCTTTGCATCAACCGCAGCAACTAAAGTATCATAATAGTTTTGGAATTTCGTATTGTAATTAATGATATTTTGATTTGTTGAAATAAGCTGTGGCTTCAATACATCTAGCCATTGTTGTGCATTCCCTCTAGCTGTATCTTGATGCTGAATCACTTTACCTTTTAAAGATGTATCAACTGACGTTACGTTCCCAAAGTTAACATTACCTTGTTTAATAATTGTTAAAGCGTACAGATCCATTACTAAAGCGTTAGAACCTGTTCTTTCCATCGCATCTTTAAGGCCTTCTGGTCCTAATGAATATTCGTCATAATCATTATATGCTTTTGCTACAGCATGAATTGGAGCTTGTTTCACTGTACTTTCAGCAGCATACGTATGGGCTGGCATAATATTCCCTGCTGCAAATACTGCCATAAGTGCTGATAGAGCCATTACTTTATATGGTTTTTTTGTCATTTTTCTTCTCTCCCTATATCGCTAATTATTTTTCTGTTTAATGTACTTCAACGTTTGTAACGTAATCTTCAAATTGATTTGTTTGCTTATTCATTTCATCACTTACTTTTTTAAGTTGATTGAAATGTTTTTGAAGTAAACTACTGTCTGTATACGTGCCTTCTTCAATATTTGCTTGAATTTGGATCATATTATTGTTTAAAACTTTCCAATCCGTTAATAACGTCTCTAAAGTTGTAATTTGGCGATCAATTAGTTCTGTAAAGCTACTTACTTGATCTTCAACGAATGTAATTTGTGTTGCCTCTGATTCAGTTTGTGATAACTTTTGAATAAGTGGTAATAACTCTTTTTGCTTTTGTTGAATACGAAGAGCAGCTTCCCTCGTTTGACTATCTGCAGCATTTACAATTTCATTACTTAAAGTACCGATAGAAACAAAATCGATTGTTTTCGTTTGTGCAGTTTGATTTGTGATTGTAAATACTTGTTTACCGATATTAATAGAACCTTTAATAATTTCTTGTGGTCTATTCAAAATAGTAGTTAGTTCAGCTTGAATTTCCCCTTGAATTCTTTTTATGTCTTCTCTTAATTTCACAATATCTCCACTTGATCCTTGCAGTGTTTTTATTGCTTCATCAGCTTTAATTGATAAGTTATTACTATCTTTGTCTAATACCGTTTTAAATCGATTTAACTCTAATAAATCTTGCCCCATACTCTCTTGAATGCTTTGGACTTGCAATTGTAATTTTCCATATGCGTTTGTAAAATCTGCTTTTGCCTGTTCATCTTCATTTACTTTTCCTGCTAGTTCATAGAGCTTACTATAATAGCTATTAAATCTAGTGCTGTATCTCATCATCTCTTGATTTAAGTCGATTAGCTTCGGATTATATTCATCAATCCACTCTCGTACATTCGCCTTTACAAATTTTTGATGATTCGTCAAACTACTCATCGCATTTACCTTAATGTCTGGTTGTTGTAAAATAACTAATCCGTATGCTTGGATAAGTGGTGACTGTGACCCTAACATTCTAATTGAATTTGATAATGTATTTGGAGCAATTACATTTTGCACGTTTAATACTTTCACCTTTGGTTGCCCCTCTTCAGCGTAAGCGCTTACAGGAATGAAGCAACTCGTAGATACTGCTGTAACCAATAACCCTGTAATTAAAGTTTTTTTCACTTTAACCCCTCCTATGTATTAGCAACTATTACTATCGCATTTTATTATTCTATTTTCTTGCACATTATTTGAGATGGTTAAAAATAGAGAACGTTCTCACCGTGAGTCATGTACGAAACACCTCTCTCAAACTTTATTTCTACAGTACTTACTTATTGTTATAAAACATTTCATAACTTTTCACATGTGTTTAGTATGAATAACATTGTATAAAATTTCTGTTTCATCGCAATTTCCATATTCACACAGTGAATATATTACATGAAAATATTATTCATTTTAAGATAAATAACGCACGTAAATATGAAATTCCGTTTTGTTTTTATTAAAGTTTTGTACTGTAAGGTCATTTAAACACAGCTATTCATCTATCGTAAAGAAGTATTTTAATTCCCTTTATTTTCAAGACCTCATGTCCTTATTCCAAAATAAAATCCACTTAACTTCCTCCATTAAAATATCCATATATCACAACAAAAAACACTGTTTACTCATAAGTGATTACATTATATCAATATAACTTTAAGGCCTATATGCAATTATGCATAGCATATACACAAAAAGGATAGCTTCACTTTCGTGAAGCTATCCTTAAAAAATCTTATTACTTTTTCAAATGATATGGAACTGTCGTAATAACAACATTTCTTTTATAGAGTAAATACGCACGAATGAGTAAACTAGACTGATTATGAAGAATGTTATGCCAACCTTTTTTCGGAATAAACTGTGGTATAACGACCGTAACTCGGTAATTTGATTCACTCGCTTTATATTGCACTGTGTCAATAAATTTTGTAAGCGGCTGAATAATGCTTCTATAATGAGAATGTAATGTAACAAGCCTTACTTCAGGTTGCCACTTCTCCCATTTCTCTTCAAATTTCTTTTCCTCTTCTCTGTCAAAAGCAACATATACAGCGATAACTTGATCTGCAGAAAGAGCCTTAGCATAGTTCAATGAATTTTCTACTACATGAGTCATACCAGCTACAGGAACGACAATTACATTCCCTTCAATCGGAACAAGTGGTTCACAAGTTTTTAAACTTAATTGATCGCCCACTGCATCATAATGCTTCTTAATTCGATGGAACAAGAAGATAATAAAAGGTAAGAAAATAAGGATTGACCAAACTTGTGCGAACTTAGTTAAAAAGAACATGCTCATAACGATAAAACTAATGACTGCACCAATTAAATTAACCGTTAATCTTAAAGCCCATCCTTCAGGCTTTTCACGAAGCCATTTTAGTACCATTCCAGTTTGAGAAAGTGTAAACGGAATAAATACCCCTACTGCATATAGCGGAATCAAGTGTTCTGTTTTCCCCTGAAAAGCTACAATTAAAATAATCGAAGAAATCCCAAGTATAATAATACCGTTTGAATAACCTAGGCGGTCTCCTCTAATCGTAAACATTCTCGGTATGAACTTATCTTTTGCAAGATTAACCGCTAATAGTGGAAATGCAGAATAACCTGTGTTAGCCGCAAGAATTAATATTAAAGCTGTTGTACCTTGTATGAAATAGTACATGAAATTACGTCCAAAAGTTTGTTCAGCAATTTGTGAAACGACTGTTACTTCCTTACTTGGATTAATTCCGTAATAATAAGCTAAAAAGACAATTCCAGAAAATAAAACTGCAAGTAATGCACCCATTGCAAGCAATGTTTTCGCTGCATTGTTAGGTGCAGGATCTTTAAAGTTTGGAATTGCGTTAGATATCGCCTCAACACCCGTTAAAGCAGAGCTTCCTGAAGCAAATGCTCGTAACAGTAAGAACAAACTAATTCCCGCAACTGGTGTTCCAATTGGCGAATGCAGCGTGGGTGAAACGTGACCAGTCAAAATATTATATATTCCTACACCAATTAATATAAATAATGCTACAACGAATAAATAAACCGGATATGCTAAAACGGAAGCTGATTCCGTTACGCCTCTTAAATTTAAGATGGTAATCAATATGACAAATATAATCGCAATGATTACATTATGTGCATGTAAACTAGGAAAAGCTGATGTGAGTGCATCTGTACCTGCGGACACACTTACTGCAACAGTTAAAATGTAATCGACTAATAAAGATCCTCCAGCTATTAATCCCGGATTCATCCCTAAATTTTCTTTTGATACAACATATGCTCCGCCGCCATGAGGGTAAGCAAAAATAATTTGTCGATAAGATAAAATAAGAGCTGTCAATAATACTAATACCCCAACAGCTATCGGAATGGAATACCAATAAGCTATTGCTCCAAGACCTGCTAGTGCAATTAATATTTGCTCTGGTCCGTATGCGACCGATGACAATGCGTCAGAAGATAAAATGGCTAGCGCCTTCGTTTTATTAAGTTTTTGCTCTCCTAACTCAGTTGATTTTAACGGTCTTCCAATTAAAAATCTTTTAATAGATGAAACCAATGCTGTCCACTCTCCAATAATTTTGTACGAACGATTCTGCTAGTTACAGCGATAAACTATTTCTTCAGAAAACAAAAATGTCTACAAGCCATAACGAAATAGACTTGTAGACATTATTTTTTTTGTCGCACAAGCTCCACCTTCCTTCTCAATATAACGCTTACGAGGTTAGCTGTCGGATTCGGGCCTATGAGTAGCCCTACCTTTTTCAAGGATTCACCCCATTGGATTATGTACTAATCCATAAGAACGGGTCCCCCGCACCATGCGGCTTCAGCGATTTAGAAAATTGAAACTGTGGATTATAATACTCCTTTATTTTCAAAAAGTAAACAAAAATTTTAAAAAAGAAAAAAATTAAAACGATTGCGCATAATCCACCGAAAAATATACATAATGAATACTAAAAATCCACAAAGGAGACCCGTATGTCTAAAGAAAAGAAGCCACTTTTTTCCGATTCCTATTTAGATGCAGTAGCAAATGAAATTAATCAGCTATATGGTAAACGTGAAAGAGAACGAAATACGACAGATAAACCGAAAAGAAACGAATAAATTGTCAAAAAGAAACAAAAAAAGGATAGCAACATTTATATTTTGCTATCCTTTACTCTTTTTCATACCATTTCTTTAGTAAAAATCATTTTTTCATACACCTTTAAATTTTGATACACAACACTTAATAAAGGCACATCTATAGACATTTCCTCTGCTAATTTCAATAAGTATCCTTGTAAATGCTTCCCTTCAATGAGCGAACCTTTTTCCATATCCCGTTGCATCGATGACTTCATATCATACGAAATTTTATCAATCGTTTTCATATGTTCCTGGGCTATATTCTCCTTAACTGGAGCCCCCATAGATTTCATGATTTGCACTGATTCTTCAAATAAGTTCCTAATAAATTCTCGGCCTCCATCACTCTCACGAATCGGTCCTATCGGCGCACGCATTAATGTTGTCACACCTGACATTACGGTGATAAATAAATATTTATGCCACATATCTTGCACAATATTTTCACTTAAAACAAAACTAGCTTTTGTATCTGCAAATGTTTTAGAAATAAGCTTTATTCTCTCTGAATCTTGAGACTTAATTTCCCCAAATACAAGTCTGTTGGCAGCACTCGTTTGTACAATTTCTCCCTGATCGTTTAATGTCGTCTCGATAAAGCATAGACCGCCAATTACTTTCTCTTCACCTAATTCCTTTTGTAATAGTGATAAATGAGCGATACCATTTAACAATGGGATTATTACAGTATTTTTACCTACAAACGGCTTTAAATCTATGGTCGCCTCGTGTAAATGATACGCTTTTGTTGAAAATAAAATCACATCAAATGGAGTCGTTCTATCTTCTTTCGTTACCAATTTCGGTTGAAATGAAAAATCTCCATTAACACTACGAATAACAAGGCCTTTTTCTTCTAATTGCTGTTTTCTTTTGCTGCGAACGAGAAATGTAACATCTTCTCCCTTTTCTACTAATCGGCCACCGAAAAATCCGCCAACGCCCCCAGCTCCTAATACTAAAATACGCATACAACATCCCCCTTTTTCTAACACAATTATACTAATTTTAGTATACATAACATTATACATGTCCTTTGTTAAATAAGCTGAATTTTCATTCTTAATCTAATGAACAAGAGAGGTTATTTTCAAGAAAAATTGGGCATGTTGTTTCTATAGCTTATACGGAAAGGAAACAATGTAAATGGAGGCAATACAAACAATCGAGGAAAAAGATGTAACAACAGCTATATTTCAATTTATATTCCCGTTTTCGTTTAAAACTGGATATGAACAAAATATGTTCCCTTTCTTACAAAAAAATGATTTTCGACCTTTTCGACTCGATCATCTTGAAGATGAAAATACATATTACGGGAAATTTCAAGTTTCACATCAAAATATGGAAGCATACTATCTTTCCTTTACAAATAAAATTCTCTTTCCTCATTCAGAACATCAAAAAGGATTACAGCGCTATTCTAAAGACCTTAATTTAAATGGACATTTAACAACTAACCTTATTTCCGTTCCATTCAAGATACATTCTATTGATGTAACACTTTGTCCTTATGAGCTTGGGTTCTTAACAATTCGGACAGAAATAAAAACCGCTCCTAACATGACATTATCAGAAGCGATTGAATTCGCGGCTCGCTTCCGTGTACTTGAAACTAAAAGTGATACGACTGAGACTATTTGTATTGAATGTGATGGAAAAAAATATTCACAAGTAGAAAAACTTATATTCGGTGATTTATTTCATGGTTTAACAGACTTCTTTGAGAACAAGAGATTGCGGAGTTCTTACTTTCAAACATTCCCTTTCTTTGAAGACCAGCGAATGTATGTACAAACTCTATTATCCATAAACAAAGAGTCAGACCTTCATATAATCGATGTATATCGAGCTTCCAGTCTTTCCGGATTATCAGATGATGGTAAGCCATATATTAGTGCAAATAATGTTCCTTATATTCACGATTATTTAACAAAACATTCTTATCAAAGATGGGCTCCTAACCGT
>NZ_JBFUIN010000135.1:0-7523 GCF_056401855.1 Bacillus sp. P4_D3 | reverse complement strand
ACTTTTACACGACGACCAATATCACTTACCATTGCACGAACACGACCGAATGATGTTCCAACAACAATTGGATCTCCAACTCGAAGTGTACCGTTTTGAACAAGTAATGTCGCGATAGTTCCTTTACCTTTATCAAGCTGTGCTTCAATTACAGTACCAGCTGCATAGCGATTTGGATTTGCTTTATATTCTTCTACTTCACTCACAAGAAGGATCATTTCTAGTAAGTTGTCAATTCCCTCGCCTTGAATCGCAGAAATTGGTACGAAAATCGTGTCTCCGCCCCAAGCTTCTGGAACTAATTCATATTCTGTTAATTCTTGCATTACACGATCAGGATTTGCCGCTGGTTTATCCATTTTATTCACAGCAACAATAATTGGTACTCCAGCTGCTTTCGCATGGCTAATCGCTTCAACTGTTTGTGGCATAACACCGTCATCAGCTGCAACAACAAGAATTGTAATATCTGTTACTTGTGCACCACGAGCACGCATTGTTGTAAATGCCGCGTGACCTGGTGTATCTAAGAACGTAATTTTCTTATCATTTACATCAACTTGGTATGCACCGATATGCTGAGTAATTCCACCAGCCTCGCCAGCAGTTACTTTTGAATTACGGATAGAGTCAAGCAATGTTGTTTTACCATGGTCAACGTGTCCCATAATTGTAACAACAGCTGGACGTTCTTTTAAGTTTTCTTCATCATCTTGCTCATCGATGAATGTTTCAAATTCAGTTTCACTTACAACTACTTCTTCTTCTACTTCAATACCGTAATCAGTTGCAATTAACTCAATTGTATCTTTATCTAAGTCTTGGTTAATTGTTGCCATAATTCCTAGCATGAAGAGCTTTTTAATAATTTCAGATGGCTCTTTGCTTAACTTTTTAGCAAGGTCACCTACTGTAAGGCTTCCAGAGAAAGTGATTTTATCTGGCGTTTCTACTATTTGTGTTTGTTGTCTTCCAGCAAAGTTATCTTGACGTTTGTCTTCATTTGCTTTGCCTTTTTTCTTATTCTTATTGCTGTTCTTTTTACTGCGAACAACTTTCTCTTCTACTTCAAACTCATCTGCAACAGAAGGTTTTTCCGCTCCAGTGTTATATTGATTATCTAATTTGTTTACTACTTCATCTTCTAACATTGTCATATGATTCGAAACCTCGATATTCATCTCTTTTAGTTTTGTCATAAGATCTTTACTTGAGATATTATTTTTTTTTGCATATTCATGTACTCGAATTTTACTCATACCTTCACCCCCGGTAATTTGTATCGAGCATGCTACGTAGCTTTTTCGCAAAGCCTTCATCTAAAATAGCTACAACGACTCGCTCGTCTCTCCCAATCGCATGCCCTAATTGTTGTCGATTTTCGACTTTTCTCATTGGTATGTTGTAGTACGTGGTTTTATCAATGATGCGTTTTGTAGTGTTCGCTGACGCATCTTCAGAAAGCAATACTAGCTTTGCTTTGCCACTTCGTACTTCTTTTAAAACGAGTTCTTCACCCGAAATAATTTTTCGAGCGCGGTTTGCTAGTCCTAAAAATGATTTCCAATCAGACACTTATTTCGACTCCTTCTCAACAAGCTCAAGAAGCTCTTCGTACAGAGAACTGTCGATTTTCGCTTTTAGATGATGTTCCAAAATGTTTTTCTTTTGAGCTTGAATAATGCTTTCTTTATCTTTTGATAAATATGCACCTCGTCCTGATTTTTTTCCTGATAAATCAATAGACACTTCGCCCTCTTTGGAACGAACAATGCGAACTAGCTCTCGTTTTGATTTCATCTCTTGCGTCGCAATACATTTTCGTAACGGAACTTTTCGATTGCTCATACTCATCACCTCTATTCGATTTCGTCTTCAGCTGAATCGAATCCGAATGCGATTACGTTATCTTCTTCTGTCACAATACCAAGTTGTTTCGCATCAGACTCACTTTTAATATCAATTTTCCAGCCTGTTAATTTAGCTGCAAGACGCGCATTTTGTCCACGCTTACCAATCGCTAATGAAAGCTGGTGGTCTGGAACAACAACAGTTGTTGCTTTCTCTGCTTCATCTACAAGTACTTTAACAACCTGTGATGGACTTAAAGCATTTGCAACATATTCAACTGGGTCATTCGACCAGCGAACGATGTCAATCTTTTCACCTTTTAGTTCATCTACAACGCGTTGTACACGTTGTCCTTTTGGTCCTACACAAGAACCTACTGGATCAACATCGATATTCTCTGCATATACAGAAATTTTAGAACGGTCGCCTGCTTCACGTGCTACAGAGCGAATTTCTACAGTTCCATCATAAATTTCTGGAACTTCCATTTCGAATAAACGTTTTAAAAGACCAGGATGTGTACGTGATACGTAAATTTGTGGTCCTTTTGTTGTCTTTTCTACTTTTGTAATAAATACGCGAATACGATCATGTGGTTTATATTGCTCATTTGGCATTTGCTCACTTACAGGTAATAAAGCTTCTACTTTACCTAAGCTTACATAGATGAAACGAGCATCTTGGCGCTGTACAATACCAACCATAATGTCTTCTTCACGATCACTAAATTCTGAATAAATAACACCACGTTCCGCCTCACGAACTCGCTGTGTTACAACTTGTTTTGCAGTTTGCGCTGCAATACGACCAAAATCTTTTGGCGTTACTTCAATTTCTAGTACATCGCCATCTTGGTAGTTTGGATTAATTTGTCTTGCCTCTTCTACAGAGATTTCAAGACGTGGATCAAATACATTATCCACAACGTCCTTACGTGCTAAAACTTGAATTGTTCCCACTTCTGGGTTAAAGCTCACACGAACGTTTTGTGCTTGGTTGAAATTGCGTTTATAAGCAGAGATTAATGCTGCTTCAATCGCATCAATAATAATATCTTTACTAATACCTTTTTCTGACTCTAATACGAGCAAAGCATCTAACAACTCAGTGCTCATGAAGATCCCCCTTCTTACTAAAACGTAACAGCAAGTCGCGCATTCGCAACTTTATCCATTGGAATTTGGATTTCTTTTTTACGTGTTTTAATTGTTAATAGTAGTGTAATTGTAGTACCGTCGTAGGAAAGTAGCTTTCCTTCAAACATCTTCTCACCATCAATCGGCTCATATGTTTTAATTGCCACTTGTTTTCCTACCGCTTGCTGGAAGTCTTTCTCTTTCTTTAATGGGCGTTCCGCTCCAGGAGATGATACATCCAAAAAGTAAAGATGAGGAATTGGATCCTCTTTATCTAAAGCTTCGCTTAAACGTTCACTTACCGCACCGCATTCTTCAATGTCGACTCCCTTTTCAGAATCGATGAATACGCGTAAGAACCAGTCTTGTCCTTCTTGCACATACTCTACATCTACAAGTTCAAGATTTAACTCTTCAACGATTGGCTGCGCAAATGCTTCTACAACTTCTGTGACTTTCTTATCCATAAACAGCCTCCTTCCTGCCGCCATGTACCATTTACAAGAAAAGATCCCGTTCATAAAGACGGTCTATCTTATTCTTTCTCGTTAGCTAACAAAAGCCCCTGCCGTTAAGCAGGGAATATCTGTCCTAGTATTACCAAATTTAAGAAGTAAAACTTGTAACAAAATATGTATATACGACAGAAATATCTTTACTATCTACATAGACAAAATGTAGATAGTAACACGAAAGAGTGGGTTTCCCCACTCTCTTTTTCACAAAATATACATGACATGGTTATCTCGATTTACAGTATACCATAGCAAATATTGATTTGCAAAGACTTTTCCTACCTATTAGAACAGTGACAATTGGTTTTGATCCGGTAAATCTCCTAGACAACCTTGACCATCTAAATACTCAATAATCGTTTTAGAAACCTTACTGCGCTGCTGTAAGTCTTCCTTTGATAAGAAATCACCATTTTTACGAGCTTCAACAATACTGAAAGCTGCGTTTGTACCAAGACCAGGCACTGCATTAAATGGAGGAATTAAAGTATCCCCATCAATTATAAATTCGGTTGCATGCGAGCGGTATAAATCAACCTTTTGGAATGAATAACCACGCTCACACATTTCAAGTGTCATTTCTAGTACCGTTAATAAACTCTTCTCTTTCGGTGCTGCATCCAATCCCTTTTGTGCAATTTCATCAATTTTTACACGTATGGATGCTGAACCTTTCGCCATCGCCTCTACATCAAAGTCATCTGCACGAACTGTAAAATATGCCGCATAGAATAAAAGTGCGAAATGTACTTTAAAGTATGCGATACGTACAGCCATAAGTACGTAAGCAGCCGCATGGGCTTTAGGGAACATGTACTTAATCTTCTTACATGAATCAATATACCAACCTGGTACATTGTTATTTCTCATTTCCTCTTCCCATTCTTCTGGTACACCTTTACCTTTACGCACCGACTCCATGATTTTGAAGGCTAATGATGGATCCAAGCCTTGATAAATTAAATATACCATGATGTCATCACGACAACCGATAACTTCACTCAGTGTACACGTACCGTTATAAATTAATTCATTCGCATTACCTAACCATACATCTGTACCATGGGACAGTCCAGAAATTTGGACAAGCTCTGAAAACGTCGTTGGTTTCGTTTCTTCTAACATTTGTCTTACGAATTTCGTACCAAACTCTGGTATACCAAGTGTACCTGTTTTACAGTTAATTTGTTCTTCCGTTACCCCTAAAGATTCTGGACCAGAGAAAATCTTCATTACTTCTGGATCATCCGTTGGGATTGTTTTCGGGTCAATACCACTTAAATCTTGAAGCATACGAATAACAGTCGGATCATCGTGTCCTAATATATCAAGTTTCAATAAATTATCATGAATTGAGTGGAAGTCAAAGTGCGTTGTTCTCCACTCAGCACCTATTGAATCAGCCGGAAACTGAATTGGTGAAAAGTCAAAAATATCCATGTAATCTGGTACAACGATAATACCACCTGGATGCTGTCCGGTCGTACGCTTTACACCTGTACATCCCGCAACTAAGCGATCAATCTCTGCATTTCGAATTGTTAAGTTATGATCATTAGCATAACCTTTCACATACCCATAAGCGGTTTTTTCCGCAACCGTACCAATTGTTCCTGCGCGGTATACATAATCTTCACCGAACAGTAATTTCGTATAGTTATGGGCGCGTGGTTGGTATTCTCCGGAGAAATTCAAATCGATATCCGGCACCTTATCCCCTTTAAATCCAAGGAACGTTTCGAAAGGAATATCATGCCCATCTTTCACATATGGAACATTACATGTTGGGCATTCTTTATCTGGCAAATCAAAACCAGAACCTACAGAACCGTCATTAAAGAACTCTGATTGTTTACAATTTGGACATACATAGTGTGGTGGTAATGGATTTACTTCTGTAATTTCCATCATCGTTGCAACAAATGATGAACCTACCGATCCACGCGAACCYACTAAATAACCGTCTACTAACGATTTTTTCACAAGCTTATGTGAAATTAAATAAATAACGGCGAATCCATGTCCAATAATACTTTTCAATTCTTTTTCCAAACGAGCTTCTACAATTTCCGGTAGTTCATCTCCATAGATACTTCGTGCCATTACATAGCTCATATCACGTGTTTCATCATCGGCACCTTCAATTTTCGGTGTATATAAATCATCTTTTACTGGATGAACATCACCAATTAATGATGCAATCTTGTGTGTATTTGTCACAACAATTTCTTTTGCTTTGTCTTCACCTAAGAATGAAAAACAATCTAGCATTTCATTTGTTGTACGGAAATGTACAGGCGGTAATGAATGGCGATTTAACGGATTAGCTCCGCCCTGCGAACTGACTAAAATTTTCCGATATATCGCGTCCTCTGGATCTAAATAATGCACATTCCCAGTAGCAACAACTGGCTTATCTAACGTCTCACCTAGTTTTACTAGGTTAGAAATTATTGTTTTTAACTGTCCTTCATCTCGAACGAGTTCACGTTCTACTAAATGACGTAACACTTCTGGAGGCATGACCTCAATATAATCGTAGAACTGCGCAATTTCTTCTACTTCTTCAGGCGCTTTTTGCATCATAGCTTCAAACACTTCACCTTTGTCACAAGCTGTTCCTACTATAATGCCTTCACGATATTTTTTTAATAGTGATCGTGGTACACGTGGTACACGATAAAAGTAATTCAAGTGAGAATATGAAACAAGTTTATATAAATTTTTCAACCCAACATCTGATGTGGCAAGTAATGTCATATGACTTGGACGCCCACGTTTATATGCATCCCCTTGTCCCATACTATCGTTTAGTTGATCGTGATATTCAAATCCCTTTTCAATTACATCTTTTAACATCTTCACAAGTAAATATCCCGTTGCTTCTGTATCATAAATCGCACGGTGATGTTGCGTTAATTCAATATCAAGCTTTTTACACATCGTATTTAATCGATGATTTTTCATTTCCGGGAATAAGAAACGTGCAAGTTCTAACGTATCAAGAACTGGATTTTTCGTTTTTTCTATCCCAGCCTTTTTAAAACCTACGTGAATAAAGCCCATATCGAAGCTTGCGTTATGAGCAACAAGTGTATGGTCACCCATCCACTCCTCAAACTTTTTAAACACTTCGTCCACTTCTGGTGCATCAGTTAACATATCATCTGTAATACCTGTTAATTCAATAATCGTCGCCGATAATGGTTGATGAGGATTTGCGAAAGATTCAAAGCGATCAATAATTTCGCCACCTTTTATCTTTACAGCAGCTAACTCAATGACTGTATCATATACAGCAGATAACCCTGTTGTCTCAACGTCAAAGACAACATATGTTTCTTCTGCAAGTAGACGATGTGCTTCGTTATACGCTATCGGCACACCATCATTAACTAAATTTGCTTCTACACCATATAGAACTTTAACTCCAGCCTTTTTACCAGCAGAATATGCTTCTGGGAATGACTGTGCAACAGCATGGTCTGTAACTGCAATAGCCTCATGCCCCCATTTTCCTGCTTGGGCAACGAGCTTAGAAACAGAAGTAACAGCATCCATTTGACTCATTGGAGTATGAAGATGAAGTTCTACTCTTTTTTCCCCTTCTTTTGCTTTATCTTTACGAGAAGGCCCCGTTATTTCATTTATATCATTTGCGATCATAACTAAATCACGCACAAATGTATCATTTTGAACTGAACCACGCGCTTTTACCCACGTTCCTTTTTTCAAGGATTGTAACATCGGGATGTCTTCTTTATCACGTGAGAACATCTTAATCATAATAGAGTTCGTATAGTCCGTTATCTTTAAAGTTAATAGCGTACGTCCACTACGAAGTTCTTTCGTCTCTACATGGAAAACATACCCTTGAACGGTTTTTCTTCTTTCTTCATCTTGAATTTCACGCAGCGGCGTAATCTCTTCATCTGGCTTAATAAGATAACCAAGCACAACTGGTCCTTCATGAACAACATCACTTTCTTCAGCTTGCTTTTTAGCCATCTCTTCCATAGCC
>NZ_JBFUIN010000134.1:0-7535 GCF_056401855.1 Bacillus sp. P4_D3 | reverse complement strand
ACTTATTCTGACACTCGCAATAGGTGTGTTCGGAATTATTACTACCGAGATGGGTATTGTCGGCGTATTACCACAAATCACTCAAAAATTCGGAATTTCAACTACACAAGCTGGATTTTTAGTGAGTATATTTGCACTAGTTGTTGCTATTTCTGGTCCGTTTTTAATTCTGCTCGTCTCTAGTATTAATCGCAAAATAATTTTATTAACAGCAATTTTTACATTTGTTATTTCAAATATAATCTACGCTTATACAACACAATTTGAAATCATGCTTATTTTTCGTATTTTACCGGCAGCACTTCATCCACTCTTCTTTTCAATCGCTCTTGTAACAGCTGCTAAACTTGTCCCTCCAGAAAAGAGCGGTCAAGCAGTTACAAAAGTTTTTATGGGAATTACTGTTGGCTTTGCTTTAGGTGTACCACTAACCTCTTACCTTGCAGACCAATTTTCACTCGAAGTTGCTTTCTTATTCGGAGCGTTCGTTAACACACTTGCATTCATTGGAATACTAATCCTACTTCCTTCTATGCCTGTTAAAGAAAAAATGTCTTTCGGCAAACAAATTCGTATACTTGGCAAACCTGGATTATGGTTAAATATTTTAACCGTCACATTCCTTTTTGCAGCCATGTTTTCCGTATACAGCTACTTCGCCGAGTACCTTGCAAAAGTAACTTCCATGAATGGATCTCTCATCAGTATCATGCTATTCATATTTGGTATAGTTATGATTTTAGGTAATCATTTATTTGGTGGTCTCCTGCAAAAAAGCATAATAAATACCGTAATATCATTCCCTATTCTATATTCTATTGTTTACATATTAGTTTATTATTTAGGTGCCTACCTTGTTCCAATGATTTTTATCGTATTCATTTGGGGAATCGTACATGCTGGTGGATTAATTGTTGGCCAAACATGGTTAATAAGCGAAGCAAAAGAAGCACCTGAATTTGGTAATAGTCTATTCGTTTCGTTMTCAAATCTCGGAATTACTCTAGGAACAACTATTGGAGGCTGGTTTATTTCAAACCTAGGTATTCACCAGCTTATTTGGAGCGGATTTATATTCACACTACTTTCATTCCTATTAATTATAATAAAACTAAAATTTTTCAATTCTAATAGCCAGGCTTCATTATCAAGCTAGTACATTTTCAGTTCCCCATTTGATAAAAAAAATATTATAAATTCTTCTCATAAGATTTTATAATGTGAAAAGTATAATGCTCAAAGCCTTTAGCCATAATTACGACTAAAGGCTTTTTTGTATATAAAGTGAAACTTTAATCAGTGGGGGTTTTGTTCATCCCCCCACTGATTATTAGCCTTCACCAATCGGGCGTTTACGGGCCGTTTATCTCCCACCTAACTTCTTTGCTCCACCTGAATTTTGAGGTGGGAGTTTTACTGCCCACAAATAGCGGGATAAAAATAAATCTAAAAGGAGCTAGTTTTATGGAACATAATCAAAATGGAGTACTTGCTTTAATTGTTTTGTTTTTAGGATTAGTGTTTTTTGTTAGTGGAATGGTTTATCATTTATGGGGTTCTTATTAATGGTATGATTGTAATTATCGATATGGCATATTTCCAAAAACAACTTAACATGGTAAAATAATATTCGGACGGGAGTCCAATATTATTAAAATTAAGATGGTTCAAGTCAGAGAAAGGCACCTTAGRGTGTCTTTTCTTTATTTTCAAAAGGACCTGCTCAATTATTGCGTAAAAAACATAAAGTAATTTGAATCCGTTAAAATACATGAGTGTACCCTTGTTTTCCCCTCTTATTAAAGGAGGARCTATTATGGGATTTGGTGGTAGTTGTAGTAGTTGTGGCGGCGGCTTTGCTTTATTAGTWGTATTGTTTATTTTATTGATCATTGTTGGAGCTTCTTGCTTCTGCTAAAAAACTATTGGAAAAGACACTCTTATATGAGTGTCTTTTCTTTGTAATAAAAAGCTCTCCATAAAGGAAAGTTTTTAGGTTTATACATTCAAGTCATCCAAATTAGTTATTTACACAGCACTTTATTTCTTCGCATCTCTCATGCTGTAATATCCTAAATTAATAATAATCAAGAAATACCCACCCATAATTCCAGCAGCAAATGTCCACATGAAATCATGGTGTTCAATTTCATACATAATAATCGCACCGAGTATCGCGGCTGCAAATCGATTCATCATTCCAAGCATCGGTGCTTTTTCTTTTTTTACAATGCTATTTCCGAACTTTTCAATAMGCCTTCCTAAAATCCAGACGTAGTACATACTCATCAAAAGGCCAATGCTTATCCCTACAAAATGGAATGGGAAAGGTGTCATAAACCATCCCAACAACATCACACCTAGCAAGCAATACATTTGTATGTTAAATGATCTTAGTGCCATACGAATCATGCCGCACTCCTTTATCTTTCTCATTGTATTTACGTATCATCAATTACGTCTGCTACTATCCAACGCCATATGCTCTCTTCCATATAAAAGTCGGATTTTCATTTTAAATATCTATTCAATAACACGGATTTTCTGTACAAAATAACACTTTATCCCAACGTACAGGTAATCAGTTAAATGGTGTCTAGACGTACAATTTTTCACTTTTGATAACGTGTTCCCTAGAATGCGTTAATCGCAAACCATTGTCAAAACGGTCTTGAATCATTTTAAAGTTAACTTTTCCAGTTAGAATCTTTTCGATCATTCAACACCTTCTTATTCATGGATAATTCCTATACCTCTGCCGATAGTAATAAAAGTGAAACACCATAAAAATGCACCGATAGCAGCGAACAAAATATAAGTTTTCAAATTCATTTTGCTAACCCCCGAAAGGTAACATGTTATATGTCTAACGCCTGGAATGAAATAACCCAAAACAAGAGAATAGGGTCCATATTTCTCCATCCATTTTGCAACTTTGCTCATTCTCTTTTCCTTCAAACCAACCCATTTTCCATACTTATCAATGAAAGGACGCCCTGCCTTTTTGCCGATCATATAACTGATCACCATACCCAACAACGCTCCTACAAAACTGACTAAAATGGCAAGCTCATAATTTAAAACATTAATATTCGTAAAGTAACCTACTACTGTCATTATGACTTCATCAGGGATTGGTAATCCTACAATTCCAAGAAGAAGCATCAAAAAAATAGCGAGGTAACCATAATCTGTTATAACCTGCTGTACTAATTCCATCTTTCAGACTCCAATTTTTCGGATATATCTTTTTTAAAATGAGGAAATTTAATTTTACTCACCATTAAATAAGCGAGTACGCATGTGCCAAACGCCACGGAAACTGGATTATTCAAAAAGCATATAATAAGGAGACACATTGCCGCGAATGGAATAGGCATTCCAATAAACGTCGGAAGTTTGCTTTGCTGCGTGTTAAATCTCGCAAGTCGAAGCATTCCGCAAACACTGTAAGCAAGCGCACATATCATCCCGATAAACTGTAAATCTTTTAAAGCGACACTATATGCAAGAATAGACGGTGCGACACCGAAAGTAACTAAATCTGCAAATGAATCTAATTCTCCGCCAATTTCCGAAACAGCATCAAGTTTCCGAGCGACCATGCCATCAAAAAAATCAAATAACATACCTGTAATAATAAAAACTGCTCCCAAATACATATCGTGAACGAGAATAGCGTAAATAGCCAAAAGCCCACATACAAAATTTGCTATCGTAATCATATTTGGTATGTAACTCATAACACGCTTTTCCTCCTTTCAACTAGCTGTTTCATATAGACTTTCTTACTCATTCGGATCAATGTCCTTCTGTTTTTCTTCTAATATAACTTTATTTATTTTCGTTAATGTATCAGTCATTTGCTCTAAAGCATTTATATCGATTTTAGAAAAGTATTTCTCAATTAATACATCATCTAAATCAGACAACCGCTCTATATACTTACTACCATTTGGACCAAGTGTAAGGAAATACTCCCGTTTATTATTAGGGTTTACTTGTTTCGAAATCATCTTCTGTTTTTCCAATTTAGATAAAACTTGGCTAACCGCACTTTTCGATATATTAAAAGTACTCGCAATGTGATTCGCTGTCGTATTTTCATTTAAATTGATATAAAATAACATGCTCTCTTGCTGCCCTGTAAGACCGAACTCATCCTTTAACTCCTGAAATAGTAAAATGTAGAAGTCATTGTAGGCTCGATTCATTTCATTAATTACTTCTTTATACGATCTAGTCATAGCATCTTTCCTCCGATCATGCTGCTATTTCGTTCCACTATATAGTTTAGTTAACTTAACTAAACTATATTATACCTTTATGTTCGTGTAAAGGGAAATCTGTCTCCCTCCTTGACTTACAATTGTACAAAAAAAGACATCTTAATTGATATCTTCTTTTTATACTTAATATTTCAGGCTCTCACCATTCTTTTCAACTACTTCTTTATACCAATTGAAACTATTCTTCTTCGATTTTTTTAATGAGCCTGTTCCTTCATTATCCTTATCATTTACAATTCCTTTAGACAGACAACAATACTACATCACATGTTAAATTCCAATAACTAAATATTAACCATTTCACAAATTCCATATAGACCCATTACTGGTTAAAATGTTATAATTAAATCACCCTACATAGTTACTCATGTTCAGGATGAGTAACTAACGTCTTATTAAGTAATGCGCATAACTTAAATAAAAAAGACACTTCACAGTGTCTTTTTTATTTACATCAAGTTTCCTTTTAATTCCAAAACCAATATAATAAGGTGCACCATTTAATACATATAAAGAAAAATATAGATTTATCAAATCATTATGGCACCCATAAAAGTACTTCTATTTTGGAGGAACACAATATGAACAAAAAGTTATTAACAACATTATTATGTAGCACATTCTTGTTTGGATTATCAGCTTGCAGTTCACATGATACATCTAGCAGTAACACGAAAAACGAACAGGAGACTTCTAAAGAAACAAAAAATGATGAACTTAGCAACAAGGATCCTCAAAAAGGGCTTCCCACCCATGAAGATTCTTCTGGTGTATACATATCAATAGGCTCTGTCGATTCATTAGATGTTATAGGTAATGGAGAAGTTAAAGCACAAGGTGTATTTAAAGTATTAGACGTCAGAGTACATAATGGTCACGAGGAACCCATTACACTAAATAGCAACAACTTTAAATTAATTGACGGTACCGGAAGAGAATATCACATTTCTAATGAATTTCAATTAGTACTTAAAGCTGCAAATACCGCTACATTTAAATTTGGTGTTCTTAATCCTAGTGAAAATTTGGAAGGGAACATTGTATTCGATGTACCGAAAAAGACGCAAGGATTAACTTTGAAAATTAATGGAGATATGTTGGATAAAGGGATCGAGTTAAAGGTGGAATAGTCAAAGAAAATACAAACCGCCTATCACAACTTATACTAACATAACAAAAAGTACAGCCTCTGTATTAACTACAGTAGACTGTACTTTTTCATTTATGATTTTGTATAACTCACTATAACAAGATTCCTTAATTCTTTTGAGAAGATGCTCTCCAATCACGAAAAGATGTTGGAAACCCAGAATGTCCGCGTTGCTTTGTAACAACTGGTTTCTCTTCAGGAATAGTTGGTTTTTCTTCAAGAATACTCAAAGCTGTTTGCATTTTCTCCAACTGCTCTCTTAATGCTTGCTGTTCAATCTTTAAATCCGTAAGTAAACGTAATATCATCTCAGAATTAGCCATAACGATCTCCTTTCCCCCAATACACAGAATAAAATACCATATGTAATAAGCGTAATACTCGTGACAAAAATAAGTTCGTCAACTCCCTTAAAATACCGAGTGCTTTTATTTTTTCAAAAGGACCTGCTCAAGTTTATCCGTAAAAACATAAAGTGAAATAAATCCATTAATATATGGACTTTATGGAAGGAGGAGTTAATATGGGCTATGGTGGTAGTTGTGGTGGAGGCTATGGTGGAGGCTATGGTGGAGGCTATGGTGGAGGCTATGGTGGTAGTTGTGGTGGAGGCTGTGGTTTTGGCGGTGGATTCGCCTTACTTGTTGTGCTCTTTATCTTATTAATCATCGTTGGAGCTAGCTGTTGGGGCGGCGGAATCGGCTGCTAATAAGAGGCACTCTTGAGAGTGTCTTTTTTTTATTTCTCAATATAGGGCTAACATATGTGGGACCGCCACATGCCCATCAAGCTAAGGTTTTAGATCAACCCCAAAACGAGAATTCTATTCATTTTTGACTATTGATAAGTGAGGGATGTTAACTACAAAACCTCTGACAGCCGTTTCATAATATCAGATATCTCATCTGTCATTTTATCTGTAAGAATGATAATTTTCGGTTCTTTATAAGATGGGTCAATCGACACTTCAAACTTCACTTCACCACTTCCCTTTCGCTCGCTCTAAATATAAAAGCTATTTAAGTTACTGTAAATGGATTTTCGATAATCGGTCGTTTTCACACGATAACTGGTCAAAATACGAATATAGCCATTCTCTTTAGATGCTCCAGGAACACATTCTCCTTATTCACAATAAAAAAGTACACGAAGACGGGCACTCTGTGTACTAATCCAATATATGTATTTAGCCTGTATGAAGGGCCTTATAACATTCAAAAAAACTATATCTTTACGAAAAGCTTTACCCTATTAATCAAAAGAACTTTTTTCTATTTCTATTATACATAAAGTGAAACTTTAATCAGTGGGGGTTTTGTTCATCTCCCACCTACCGTTGGATTATCGTCCTTCACACATTTGAGGAAGGCGACTTCTTTCGGATAATGCGTTAATTTTTATTAGACAAGCATGGACAAGTATACAAGCTAAGTGAATTGATTTGAATATAAATAATTATATTAATTTTCAAAAAGGGGGTGAATCATTTTGAACTCATATTTTTCAAAATCGAAGGGATGCTGCTGTCATGGGATTTTGCCTGCTCTTCCACCTGCTGTTCCCCCGACTCTAGCTTTTTCACCAGCTTATCGTAACTTCTGGCAAAATACATTTGTTACGGTACCTAATGGAGAGAACATTCCATTTAACAATCAAAGTGTAGCTAGCGCAGGAGGAATTGTTCTACTTCTTCCTACTACGATATCCATTCCAGTAGCTGGAGATTATGAAATTAACTATGTAATTACAACCGCTAATATAACAAGCACAGGTTCAGAACAACAAGTAACTGCTATCCTGAACGGAGTGCCAGTTCCTAATTTCCAAACATCTTTTGGTACAATAACTAATACCGGAGAATCATGTGACCAATTTTCAGGAACAGCTATTTTAAGAGTACCGGCTAACTCAACTTTTTCATTAAGAAATACAAGTCTTTTTGGACGTTCTCTAGCTCTTTGTAATCTAGTTGAAAGTGGCGCAGCACTAAATATTAAAAAATTAAATTAAAATCTTTTAAAAAGGCTAGAAAAAACAGCTTTTCTATTGTTCATTGGAGTCTGTATAGTAATAGAACATGAACTAAAAGCCCCTKC
>NZ_JBFUIN010000133.1:0-7610 GCF_056401855.1 Bacillus sp. P4_D3 | reverse complement strand
TTCATTCTTCCGTTCACTCGGTATGACTCTTGGTGTAACGATTTTCGGTACAATTCAAAATCATGTTTTCACTGATAAATTAAAAGCAGTCTTCCCTCCTGAACTAGCAAAAATGGCTCCTAAAGGTGGAGACACAAGCTTTTTATTATCACCAAATGCTACAGAAAAGCTACCTCCTGAAGTACTGAGCGGAATTAAGGATGCTCTTGCAACATCTATTGCTAATACGTTCTTCTGGGCACTTATTCCGGCCATACTAAGTATTATTTGTATTTTGCTTATGGGAAATGAGCGCCTCTTCACAGGACCAGAAACGAAACAAAAACAAAAGAAAGTAAGTTAGTATAGAAAAAAGAAACGGCATATCCCTTTATGAAAAAGGATATGCCGTTTATAATATATATAAAGTTTCTATATACAGGAGTTGAGACAGCATGAGTATGAAATTAGTCATTCTCGGCTTGCTACTCGAAGGAGATAAACATCCATATGAAGTGCAGCACATTATGAAAGAACGACACATGGATTGTTATATTAAATACGCAAAAGGATCACTGTACTACGCCTTCGAGCAATTAGAAAAGCAAGGCGCAATTCGCATTACAACTATTGTTCGAGATACGAATAGACCAGATAAAACAATCTTTCATATAACAGAAGAAGGTAAACGGCTATTTCACACGTTACTATTAAAACAGTTCGAAGCAAAAAACCAAATATATAAACCGATCTATTCCGCACTCTCTTTTGCTCATTTTGGTGATGATCGAGAGTTAGTTCCTATTTTAGAAAAAAAGAAAAATGATACCGTTCAATATTTACATAAAATGCAAACTATATACGATTGTAGCAAAGGGAACATTCCACGTGCACAACTATACATTTTACAAAGCGTTATTGAGCATATTACCGTTGAATTACAATGGTTAAACACCCTCCTTACAGATGCAGTGGCAGGACGGCTTTCAGAAATTGATATTGATGAAGGTTAAGTTTCCGAAGAAGATAGCCCTCTTCTTCGGAAACTTAACCACAATTTATTTCAATTCTCACACCTTTTCTCCACTTATAAAAATCAGAATATTTAAAATAATAATTAATAAAAAACTTTAGAATTTTCTCTTTTTAAAACAGTGGACAAAATTCAAAAAATTGTGTTAGAATTTGTTTCAATATCATATCGCTTGTTAAATTCCTTTCAAAAGGAAAATAGGTACACGGAAATTTCGTTTCGTGTTTAAAAGGGAAGCTTGGTGAAACTCCAACACGGTCCCGCCACTGTAAATGCTGAGATTTCTTTTCTATGCCACTGTGAAAACGGGAAGGTGAAAGAAATTATATAAAGCATAAGTCAGGAGACCTGCCTGTTTTAACAACACTGATAGACTCACGGATGATGATGAGGTGTTAAAAACAAAAAGGAAGGCTTATTTTTCTATGCCTTTATGCTTTTTGTTATAGGTATTTCCGAGTAAACGGAAATGCTTACTTTCAATTAGGGAGGAATTTAAAATGGCAATTCAAACAAGTAACTTAGGTTATCCACGTATCGGACTACAACGAGAGTGGAAAAAAACATTGGAAGCTTTTTGGTCCAATAAAATTGATGAAGAACAATTTTTAACGACAATGAAAGAAATTCGCCTTCAACACGTCAAAGTACAGCAAGAAAAAGGAATTGAATTAATTCCAGTTGGCGATTTTACATATTATGACCACGTTCTGGATACGGCCTACATGTTAGGATTCATCCCGTCACGTTTTTCAGAGTTTACCTCTTACCTTGATGTATATTTTGCAATGGCACGTGGCTCTAAAGATCATGTTGCTTCTGAAATGACAAAATGGTTTAACACAAACTATCATTACATTGTTCCTGAATATGAAGAAGGATTACAAATCTCTTTAAAAGACAATCGTCCTCTTCGTTTATATGAAGAAGCGAAAAAAGAGTTAGGTGTTGATGGAAAACCAGTTATTTTAGGACCTTATACATTCCTAAAACTAGCAAAAGGTTATAACGAAGAGCAATTTGCCACTATTTTAAAAGAGCTAGTTGCACCTTATGTACAATTATTCTCTGAATTACACGCAGCTGGAGCACAAATTATTCAAGTTGACGAACCAATCTTCGCATCTTTAACAAAAGATGAAATTAATCAAGCGAAAGAACTTTACGAAGCTATTCATAAAGAAGTTCCGAATGCTAATCTTCTTCTACAAACATATTTTGATAGTGTAGAAGAGAACTATGAAGAAATCATTACATTCCCTGTTTCTGGTATTGGATTAGACTTTGTTCATGGCAAAGAAGGTAATGTAAATGCTATTTCAAAATATGGATTCCCAGCTGATAAAATTTTAGCTATCGGTTGTATAGATGGCCGTAACATTTGGAGAGCTGATCTTGATGATGTACTTTCTTTATTTACAACATTACAAAATCAAATCACAGCAAAAGGTTTCATTGTTCAACCTTCTTGTAGCTTATTGCATACTCCAATTGATAAAACGGGAGAAACGCACTTAGCAACTGAATTATTTGATGCACTTGCATTTGCTAATCAAAAATTAGAAGAACTAGTCCTTATCCATTCTGCTCTTACTAAAGGTGTAGAAAGCATAAGTAGCGATTTGACAACATATCGTAATGCACATCATGCAATCCGCTCATCAGCTGCACGTAATCGTGAAGATGTAAAAGTGGCACGTACATCACTTAAAGAAGATGATTTCTCACGTCCCCTTCCATTTGAAAAACGATATGAACTACAGCAAGTAGCTTTACAATTACCGTTGTTACCAACAACAACTATCGGTAGCTTCCCGCAAACATCTGAAGTTCGTCAAACACGTAAACAGTGGCGTAACGGCGATATTACAAATGAACAATATAATCAATWCATTGAACAAGAAACTGCAAAGTGGATTCGTTACCAAGAAGATATTGGTCTTGATGTACTAGTACATGGTGAATTCGAAAGAACTGACATGGTGGAATATTTTGGCGAAAGACTTGCTGGTTTCTCCTTTACTAAAAACGGATGGGTACAATCATACGGTTCCCGTTGCGTAAAACCACCTGTTATTTATGGTGATGTTGCCTTTATAAGTGGAATGACTATTAAAGAAACTGTATATGCACAAAGCTTAACAGAGAAAGTAGTAAAAGGTATGCTCACTGGACCTGTCACTATTTTAAATTGGTCATTCGTTCGAAATGATATTTCAAGAAAAGAAGTTTCATATCAAATTGCATTAGCACTTCGTCATGAAATTGAATTACTTGAATCTTCCGGAATTAGAGTAATCCAAGTCGATGAGCCTGCACTTCGTGAAGGTATGCCGTTAAAAGAAAAAGATTGGGATGCATACATTACATGGGCAGTTCAATCATTCCTTTTAGCAACATCTTCTGTAGAAAATGAAACACAAATTCATACTCATATGTGTTACAGTAACTTCGAAGATATTGTAGATGCAATTCGTGCATTAGATGCAGATGTTATTTCTATCGAAACATCAAGAAGTCATGGAGAATTTATTAATACATTAAAACATACAACATATGAAAAAGGAATTGGTCTAGGTGTATATGATATTCATAGCCCACGTGTCCCAAGTAAAGATGAAATGTTCGCAATCTTAGAACAATCTTTACAAGTATGTGATCCTAAATATTTCTGGATTAATCCAGACTGTGGTTTAAAAACACGAAGAACTGAGGAAGTTATACCTGCTTTAGAGCACATGGTTCAGGCAGCAAAAGACGCTCGTTCTCTCCTAAAAACAAACGCATAATAAAAAAACGTGTTATCCTTCAAAAAGGATAACACGTTTTTTTATTCTACACTCTCAAAATAGAAGTCGTATTGTACTTTATACAATTCATCGTCTGTTGGCTCTTCAAGAGGAGTTGCCTGCAAGACTATCATATATTCCCCGTTAGGAATAGGAATATGCAATTTATTAGAAAGAATACTTGTTATATATACTTCTTCATTCTTCACTGTGAAAGGAACTGATATCGTTCTAACCACTTCTTCTTTCTCAATATGATTTCCGCAAGTAACTTCTACTTCACAAGTATAGTCAGAGATTGCTTCAAAAATAATAGCTCCATCCACCTCAGCATAGCCTCTTTCAAAATCTTCAGGAGTCCAATCTACATAAGGCTGCTGACCATCATAATTCATTATCATTAATTGCGAATATGAAATTGTTAATTCCATAACTACCCCTCTCCTCCACTATGAAATGTACGCCAATTACTATTTCACTTCAAATTTCACACGCGTACCATCTGGATATTTGTCTAGCTTATTCCCTACCCAAGAACCTGCACCGCGGTTATCTGCTGGACTTATATATTCAATATGGGCTCCTTTTCCACCCTCCTTACACATCGCCATCGGCCATTCATCACGATCATAACCTTTCTTCGTCGGATATGGCGCTAACGATAATTTCCTTCTATCCGCTGCACCATTACGATCAATTGTGCACATTTCTGAATGCCCTTCTTTTATAGCATCCGTTATATGTTTCCCGGTCTCTGGATATCGTTCTTTCGGGAACTCTAGAATTTGATCATACGTAGTTGTTTTTTTAGTACTTGTCTCCTCTGGCACAAGTACTTCATATACCGCTACCAAAAGAGAAAGAATTGCAATAATTGAAATGATAATACCTTTAAATTGCTTCATGTGTACCTCCGTGTTCCTACCAATTTCTTTTCCTCAGTTATTATAACAAACTTCTTCTATGTATGTTTTCAGACATTATTTTAGCTCTTCCTCTCCATTTCGCCAAAAACATTCATTTTTCCTCATCTTTTCACTAATGCTGTAGAAAACTAATAACCTTCCGACATTCTTTTTCAAAGGAAGTCCTCATAAAAGATTGAAATGATATATACGATACTTTTTGGGGAGGAACTATCATGGAAGCTATTTATAAAACGAAAGATGTTACAAATAAAACAGGTATCCCAAAACATATAGTCCGAAAATATAGCCAACTCTTAGAGGAACACGGTTATATTATTTCCAAAACAGCTGATGCTCGTATTTATAAATTGGATGATTTAAAACTATTGAAATCTATACATGAAAGAGCTGCTACATTACAAGAAGACATTTCAGAAACAATACCTATTATTTTAAAAGAAAAAGAGGCCCCACCTGTCCCTGTTATTCAAGATAAACAAGAGATACAACCGAAAGAAGATGGACGTAACTTTGAGGAGTTCATGTTAAAACTTGAAATGCTTGCTCAATTAAATGAAGCAATTATTCATCAAAACTCTACTCTCATTACACAAAATCGTTTAAAAGACGAGAAATTAGATGAACTAATGCAACAAGTTTATGTAAAAGAAGGCTCTCAAGAAAAAATGTTACAAGAGCTAGTTGTTCACGCCGCTCAAACAGATGCACTCCAAAAAGAAAAGATGGACTTATTAATGAATCATATGTATAAGCGAGAATCCAAACAAGAAGAAAAAATGAATAAACTTGTCAATCAAATTTACAATAAAGATAGCAACCGCGATGCACAACTTATGCAAGTTATTCGCGAAATTCAAGAAACAAAAAAATTAGTCGCCGCCTCAAAAGAGCAAAGCTTCTTTCAATCATTTAAAAGTTTATTCGTTCGAACAAAACAAGATAAAATAAATGAATGAAATTTCGTATATTTTTCTAATGCAAGATAAAATAAAAAGTTACCTTCTACCGGTAACTTTTATTCCTTATATCGTACAGCTGGCAATATAATAATAGCTTCAGTTCCTTTTCCGCTTTCACTTTTATATTCCAATGTACCATTATGCGCTTGTAAAATACTAAATGTTACCATAAGACCTAATCCTGTTCCTTTTTCTTTTAAAGAATAATACGGTTGTCCAAGCCTTGCTAACTGTTCTTTTGTCATTCCAACACCACTATCTTTAACTCTTATTATTATCATTTCATCTTTTTGAATAGCCGTTACTTTTAAATACCCTTTGTTTCCTTGAATTGCTTCAATACCGTTTTTAACAACATTCATAATAGCTTGCTTCAATTTCGCCTTATCGCCGATAGTATAAAGGCTCTCAGAAATCTCAACTTGCAAATAAACGCCCTGCATCGCTGCAAATGATGACATAAGAGTTGTCATTTCAATTAATTGTGCTGATAAACAAATATGTTCTTTTTTTTCAATTTGAGGCCTTGCTAAATTTAAATAATCTGAAATAATCTGTTCAGCACGATCCAGTTCAGCTAATACGAGACGCATATAATCTTTGTTTTTTACGTCTTCCGTACTCTCTAGCAATTGAATAAACCCTCGTACAACAGTGAGAGGGTTTCGAACTTCATGTGCAACACTTGCAGCTAACTCACTTATAATATTAAGTTTTTCTGATTTTTGCATTTCTGTACGCAATAATGCATTTTCGTTTAAATACTCAGTCAAATACACTTGAAATACCATTGTCATAACCATAATAAGTGATGCAAATATATACCCACTATATAGATTAGATATGTACGGTGTAAAACCTGTTTCTAAAAGGACATTCAACATCCCGACTACTAATGAAACAAGAACATAAAATGATGCAATCATAAAAGCTAATATTAGCTTCTTATCTCTTGAAAACAGAGACCATTTCTTTGACAAAAACAATGGAATTATCGAAAGAAATATAACTTCTACGATAGGCAACCAACTGAGCCCCTTAGAAATCCATTCATATGCAACAAAAATAATGGCAGGGATGAGCCCAACAATCCCACCATATAAAAAACCACTAACAATTGGGATTGGATGGAAATTGTATCCGCAAACGGTACCAAAACAAATAGAGTATGTCATGGAGAGAACGAGTGTAACGCTAGATAAAAACATAATAAAGTAGCGATTAGGCTTCGGAAGCATTTCTTGATAACGATTTAAACGAATCGCTTCATATAAAAATAGTGGTAAAATAATGATGGCAATTTGGATCATTAAATCACGAATCAGCTCCATAGCCTGTCATCCCCTATATGTATTTTGATATGATTATATCATTTTATAACTCTATTTGTTTTAAAATTTTGATTTTTCTTAACATTTTTGTTAATTATTTGTTAACAACTAATAATAAATGTTACAAATTTCCGAAATGATTGTAAACCCTGTACCAAATTTCCTTCGTGCAGTATACAATGAATACGGATTACAAAGAAAATAAAAAACACTTCACTAGACGGACAACTATTGCAAAATACAGCATATAATCCATACTATCTATGTTTACAAATAAGTGATCATTACTTTAGTAGGAGGAAGATAAATATGGCGGGTACTAYGCTTGTTTTAAAAGAAGAAAATTTGGTTGTGCTAGAAAACGTTGAAAAATCAGTATACGAAGAATTGCAACATAAAGCAGGGGAAGAAGATTGTACATGTGCTGTAAATGAATCCGTTGTCCATCTTGGCAGAGTATCTTCCGTACTTTGGAACGAAGATGAAATAGATTGGGAATACGGTTATTAAAAGTCGCTTGCAGCGGCTTTTTTTTTGTTTATGCTTAAACAAATGGAGTGAAACTTTAATTAACTCACACAACTTATACT
>NZ_JBFUIN010000132.1:0-7675 GCF_056401855.1 Bacillus sp. P4_D3 | reverse complement strand
ATATTGTTTTGATTTTTCAGTTTTTTTCAGCTCATTCCAACACATTTTCTATTAGAAGCACACGAGAGCAAGACAATAAGTGCGAGGATAAATACTCCCTCACACTTATATACATTATTCTCTTTCATGACGATCTCTAAGTCGTGCTAGCCACAATATTATTGGTTAATTGAAGTAGCATTCTCATTAAATCACTTGCTCAGGCTACTTAGCTGTTTCTGTTTGTTTCTGTTCTTCTACCTTCTTTTTCTCTTCTGCTTTCTTTTGTTCTTCTACTTTCTTCTGCTCTTCTACTTCCTTTTGTTCTTCTGCTTTCTTTTGTTCTTCTAGCTTCTTCTGTTCTTCTGTTTCATTCTGTTCTTCTAGCTTCTTCTGTTCTTCTATCTTCTTCTGTTCTTCTACATTCTTTTGTTCTTCTGCTGTCTTCTGTTCTTCTGCTTTCTTCTGTTCTTCTACTTTCTTTTGCCCTTCCGCTTCAATTGCAACATTTAATTGTTGCTGGAGAGCCTGGATCTGTTCATCAATAGCTTGCAAGCTAACTTCTTTCTCAATATAATCGCGCTTCTCTTTTATACTGCGAAAGCCTTCATTCACATATAAAGCTACTTGCTGAATCGACTCATCTTTATTTCCCTTTAATTCTTCTTGTATTTGATTATAAGGAGTTTCTATTGCAGTATATACATTTTGTAAAGCTTCCTTCTCAGAAGTAATTTTCTCACGTCCTTGCTGCCATACTACAATTGCCTGTTCTATTTCTTCAATAGAAGTTGCTTTCAATTTCCCCTTCATTGTTCCATACTCATGCTCAATAAACTGTTTATGTTGCTCAGCTTGCTCTTTTAACGTATTAACTGTTTTCGGAAATATAATTGCTGTAGAAAGCGTCGCTTCTACTTTCGTTTCATGAATAAATGCCGCTTCTGTATGCGTCATGACTTGAGATCCTAAATAAAACGTAATAGAGCACACACACGGCAATATAAGCATCTTTTTTAAATTACGCGGTCTTTTCAGCATCTTAATCTCTCCCATCGAACAATGCGTTCTTTATACAGAACATTATCTTTATTATAATAAAGAACTATACAAAATGATAGCCATATGCTAGAAAAATAGAAAAAGGGCTATCCATGTGATAGCCCTTTTTTATTATTATCTTGCTTCACCTTCTGTTTGTTGTGCATCAAACGTCCAAGTTAAATTTAGTTTATCTCCTTGGAATTCATTTTGGTCTTTTTTATTATCAACAAACTCGAATTTCACTGTAAATTTATCGGACTTACCTGCAGAAATACCTTTTTCATCCCAGAACCAAGCAGCTAAATCATTGTCTACCGCTGTAAGTGTATCACCCTTCAATTTATCTAGCGTTGTTTCTTTTACAATTGTTTCATGCTTATCTACATTCTTTAAGAATGTTACTTTAATATGTTTACCAAAATCATCTTTATTGTCGCCCTTCGCATCGATTACTTTGTAATCTGTTTTTAGTAAAACTTTTTTAATGTCTAAAGAGCCTTTATTTTCTAGTTTAAAATCTCTTTTAATTGTATCGCCAGGCTTTAAATTCGATACATCAACAACTGTCGATGGGTTTGCCGCTAAATCAAGTGTACCAGCCGCAAATGTATTGTTTGACACTTCTTTGTCGCTAAAGAATGCAAATGTTCCTCCACCAACTAATGCTGCTCCTAGTACTGCTGATGCGATACCCATTCCTAATTTTTTCTTTAAAGTCATGTCCAAATCCCCCATAATATATATTTGTTAACTTCCTAATAGGAAGATATAACCAAATTAACTATACGGATTGTTCTACTTTTTTATCTTTCTTTTCTCCGTCGATGCTACGAATAGCGCCAAAAATAGAAATCGCGGAATAACCAAGTAAAAAGACTCCTGGAATAATAAGAAGTAATGCTGCACCCGCTTTTGAACTCGCATAATTCAGTCCATAACCAACGTATGGAACTGTAATATCTGCATACTTTCCGATTACATTCTCTGCAAGTACTGGTGCTAAATCTGGTCCGTTGTTGTTATCCCCTTTTGTTTCATACATTACTTTTCCATTTGTATCTTTCACACCGATAATACGGTGAGTGATAATTTTGTCATTTTTCTCTTTAAACGTAATAACATCGCCTTTTTTATATTTAGAGCCATCTTTAGTTGGCTCTATTGCAATGATTGATCCTGTTAAAAATGTCGGTTCCATCGATCCTGATAACACTGATTTAAATTGATATCCCATCACAGTTGGATCCCCGCCACTCGCTTTTGACGAAACAACTACAAAAGCTAAAAAAACCATCAATGCAAATAAAACAAATGAGATAACGTTGCTAATAATCTTCCAAACTAATTTCATCGTCTCTCTCCCTCTCTGTTGTTTTATATTATTTGAAATATGTAATATCCACTTTCGTTCTTTAACAAGAACACAAGTAAATAATATAACGAACAATACAGAAATGCAATAAGAACATTTACAATTATTAGTTAAATCGTTTTTAAAATACATGCAAAAAAGACCGTGACAAAACCTCATCACAGTCTCTATACTAACAATTTATTTCTCTTCTGATTTCATTCCTTGTCTATTTCGGCGCAGCACTACATATAAAATGGCTCCAAATAATACAATCGCACCTATCCCAACACTTATCACTTTCACATTGGATTCCTCTACTTCAGGTGCAACTGTATCTTTTTTAGGCATCGCAAACGTAACATCTTCTTTTGAAAGAACATTTATAGTCGCAATCGTTTGATTATTTTTTATAATATCTACCGCACCAACTACTTCACCGCGATGAATTCCTTTTTGGTACAAAGCTTCTTTATCCACTGAATTAACCCGAAAAGCCGTTTTTACATTTTTCCCTTCATCTTTCTTTAGCATAAGCTCAGCACTTTTTTCCAATTCAGAATCAACATCTTTATTTAAATACGTTGTCTTTTGATGCCAGCTATGTTTATCTAATACAGTTTGCTTCGTAAATTGCCCAAAAGAATATTCCGCCATCTGCTTCAAATCTTCATAAATTTCAGGTCTTTGAGAAGCCATTACTACATTTATAATGCGATTCCCATCCTTCTCATTTAATAAAACGAGCGTATTGCGCGCTTCATTCGTAAATCCTGTCTTACCACCAATGCTATATGGATTTTCAAAATAAGTAGACTTATTAAAAATAGACACTGTTTGCGTAGATGTCGTAACCGTCGTTCTTTTCGTATTCATCGCTTGTAAAATTTCAGGATACTTTTGCACACCTCTCGTAATCATGGCCATATCATATGGCGTCGTATAATGATTTGGATCATGCAATCCATTTGGCGTTACAAAATGGCTATCTTTAGCCCCTAATTGCTTCGCCCTTTCATTCATCATATTAGCGAAATTTTCAACATTTCCTCCAATACGCTCCGCAATCGCATACGACACATCATTCGCACTCAGCACCATTAAAATCATAAGTGCAGTATTTCTATTAATAGTCTCACCAGGTTGAAACTCAATTTGATAATTACTCTTCTCTTGATCTAATGCTAATTGTGAAAACGTAAATTGATCCTCTGGCTTCGTATGCTCCATTAGTAAAATCGCCGTTAACACTTTCGTCATACTAGCAGGGAACGCACGATGATGTGCATTTTTGTCGTACAACATATCTCCTGTTTTCGCATCAATCGTAGTCGCAAACTGACTAAAAACATTCGGCCCTTCGGCTGGTGGAGGTGCCACTTGCTCCGGGTTTACTCCAATATTCGTCTCAGCATATAACGTCATAGGTGTCAAAAAAAATAAACAAATAACCATAATAAAAACCGAAATTTTCTTAAAATTTACCATATGACTCTCCCTTTTCACTTTACTTTCACATTCTATAAAATAATTCTACCAATCTATATGTAATTTGTATTAAATTGGAAGAATATTCACTATTTTTTACTATATCACACTTTTACGATGAGGAACATAAATATACAATAAAAAATAAGAAGGAATTACTCTTTCTTATCCTTCTCATCAATCAACGAATCTATTAACTTTTGACTAGCTTCCTCAGGCGTAATCTCATCCGTCATACCCATAAACGACCAACCTTTAGAATCGACCCACTCAACGAACTCTTGCAAAAACTCATCATGCGTCACATCCACATCAAGAATCGAACCATCAATCGAAATCGTTCTATTTCTAGACACACGCATCTTGAACGTTTTTCTTACCATTACAATTATTCTCCCTCTACTCCTGAATATTTATAAATATCTTGTACTTCTTTTATACATGATTTCTTGAAAATTGTAAAAAGGATATATTGGCCAATTTGCATATTAAAAATGAAAATCTCTTACTATATAATCCTCACACTACATTCATTTAGTCATAAATTACGGAATACATCCATATAAAAAAACAAACCAACTTACATTCTATCACACCAAATACACTTGACTTTAGCACGATCAAATGGAATATATTAGAAACCACCTTAAAATGAGGAGGAACTCCATGGCGCATTGCACGTATTGTAAAACGAAGTGGAAAATAAAAGATGTATGGTCGCTTCTCATAACATTTGAAAAAGATTGTCCGTATTGTTTCGGACGGCAATATCTATCAAAGAAAACATTGAACGCTATGCCTGAACTTATAAGCTTACCTTTACACTTCTTATTTCCTTTTCTTGTTGATTTAAGTGATAACAGTCCTTTGGATTGGTATCGGAAATCATAATATAACCGGTTTATTCAAAATCCACTTTCAATTAGATGCTCTTCTTATCTATTCCTTAATACACTACTAGCGTGATTCCAAATACTTTACCTTTAACAGATTACTATAAAAATATTGTAAAATTTCAGTTAATTATATATAATTGCTTTAGCATAATTATTAAAGATGCTATTACATAAGCATCTTTGAAGATCCCGTAGCTCAGCAGGGAGAGCGCCACCTTGACAGGGTGGAGGTCGTGAGTTCGAACCTCTCCGGGGTCATACAGTTAGTTATATCAAGGGTTTGAGTACGTTTCTTAACAATTAAAAATGTTATGGTCATTACCAAACCGGTACGACTAAACGAAAACCACTTCGCAAAAAAATGCGGGGTGGTTTTTTGTTGTTAAAATTTGCTGTCCTTGATTTTTTGGACGATAGAGAGTTTAAGAATGTTACACCGAAAACGCTACAAAGCTATCGGGATATTCTGAAACAGTTTGAAAATTTCTGTTTAGAACATGATGTTATCAATGTCGAGGATATTACTACAAGTATTATGAAGCGATATATCTTGCATTATCAAAAGAAAGGAAACAACGCAACCACTACAAACTCTAAGTTGCAACGTATTCGTGCTTTTCTTAATTATATGATTGAATGTGAAGTCATTAAGAATAATCCTGCTAAGAAAATACAGAAAGCACGAGAAGATGTACGTATTGATGTATTTACGGATTATCACATTAAACAAATGCTTAACTACTATAGAAGGATTAAACAGCGTGAAAAAACCTTTTACGCATATCGTGACTATTCCATTATCGTTGTTTTACTTGGTACAGGGTTGAGACAATCTGAATTATGTTCCCTAAAGTGGACTGATATTGACTTCAAATATCAAACTTTATCTGTATTTGGGAAAAGTCGTAAAAGAGAATCTATTCCTGTTGCCGATAAGGTAATTATGGAGTTAGCGACATACAAAACATTTTGCGAACAGATCTTTGTAGAAAAAGGACTTTCAGAATACGTTTTTTCAAACCGTACTAATAAACAACTAACTCCTAATGCAGTACAAAACGTCTTTAAACGTCTAGCTAAGATTATGAATTTTAAAGATGTACGTCTTTCCAGTCATACATTTAGACATACATTCTGTCAACGCTGTATCCAATCGGGAATGAGTACATTTGCGGTTCAAAGGTTAATGAGWCATTCGTCCATAGTAGTAACAGAAAGATACGCAGCTATGTGGGGAAATGACTTAAAAGAACAAAACGACAAGTTTAATCCTTTAAATACGATAGATATATAAATAGGAAAAAAGCCACCTACGGCAATAGGTGACCAAAATTCAAATTCAAAACTAAATAACGGAAATTCCGTACATTCAGCACCTCCATTATAAATTTTTCAAAAATATAATGCAAGAGGTCTAGTTCCCTATTGTCTTTTTTAGCTAGTGTACAGCAATTTCCGAACGTGGGAATGACCTAACACCACGATAAACACTTGAACAGGTTAGCTAAGCCAATGTCATAAAATTAAGCGTCCTAACAGATAACGTTTCCTTGTTTACGTTGTTAGAAGTCTAGGTGAGAACGACCATTAACGGTTCGGCTGGTTGCTTGGTGTACTACGGTACAGGTAGCAACGAATAAGAAAGATTATATTAGGTTACGAGTAATTAAGGTTATGTCAGTAGTACAATTCCTTCCCTAAGTTTTTCAGCATGTTGGACAAGCATGACATGTTAAAAGTTCGTTGCAGATGAAAATCTAGCGTTCAAACAAGGTGATACGATGGAAACCTCAGCAAACTCAGTTCAATTCAGTATTAAAGAACGTCTACTTTTATAGCACTTTGTTTTTTAAAGTGTTATAAAGGTAGTCATTCTTCTGTCCAATATTTCCTAGACAAATCTAGTTAATTCAGCGAAAAGGAAAACCTAAAGTCAAGAGATTCAAATCATTTTAATTACCACTAAATATGGATATTTGTAGAAGGAAGTAACCACTAATCAAATTTATTTGTCCTATTTTATTCTTTTCCTGCAAGTAAGTATATGTAAGACAAATCTTACAGGACTATACGGGAAAAGGAGTTTAGATATGTTATTAAAACATTCAGTACAAACAAAAATTAACATCATTGATTCAATTATGGGTAGTGGTAAAACTAGTTGGGCAATACAGTTCATGAAGAACGCACCAGCGTATCAAAAATTTATTTACATTACCCCCTTTATAAATGAGGTAGAACGAATAATTACTTCTGTTAATCGTAACTTTCACCAACCACAAGCTGATTGTAAAGGAGAAACAAAGCTAGAAGATATAAAACGTCTCATCTCAGAAGGTAAAAACATTGTTTCTACACATTCACTTTTTAGAAATATAAATAGTGAAGTCATTGATTTGTTAGACATGGAGAATTACACGCTAATCCTAGATGAAGTTATGGATGTTATTGAACAAGTAGATGTTTCAAAAGATGACTTAAAAATGCTAACAGAAAACGAGGTAATTGGAGTAGATCAAAACGGTGTTGTTCACTGGAAGCAACTTGATTATAGAAAAGGGTACTTTGAAAAATTGAGGAACCTAGCTTATTCAGGGAACTTAATGATGTATGAAGACAAAGCAAATGAACCGAGTGCAGTATATTGGATTTTCCCTGTGGAAATATTTAAGCGTTTTGAGGAAGTTTTTATTCTGACCTATATGTTTGATGGACAGATTCAACGTGCTTATTTTGATTTATTCGGTCAAGAGTATGTCTATAAATCAGTTGTAAAGGAAGGTAGTAACTATAAGTTAGCACCATATGTGTCTTTTAAAAATGAAGACCGTTCACATTTGAAGGAACTGATTAACATTTATTATCTTTCACCTAAAGATAAAAAGGATATGAACAAGATGGGAAATAAGCATAATTA
>NZ_JBFUIN010000131.1:0-7678 GCF_056401855.1 Bacillus sp. P4_D3 | reverse complement strand
GTCATATAGTATTTATTTTTTAATAAAGCAATGAACGAACCAGGGGGCACAGTATGGCAATTAACATGAATACAATCGAAGAATGGATTGCTGAATCAAATGCAAGAAACGAAGAAGACTTAGGAAACGTTGTTGAAGAGATGAAAGAAGTCTGTGTCGGACTTGATAACGCGACATTAATTTATACGAAAAACGTATTTTGTTTCGGTAAGAAAGTAGAAGTATTGTTCTTCTTCCAAGATCACGTCGTTATCGGAGAAGAGAAGGAAGAGTATATTGAGATTGGAAAATTAAAGTATGATGATATTACAAATAGTAACTTAAAAACAAATGATAAAAATACAACGTTAGAATTAAAGTTTGCTAACGGACAATCTATCAGTTTAGATAGTCTGAATGATAACTACGGCACGAAAAATTGGTTATTTGCAAGACAAATTAAGAGTATTTTTAAATTAATCTAGTAAAAAGCAGACCCCTAATGGTCTGCTTTTTTACTTATTTCCTATTACGCAAAGGCACCCTCTTTCTTCGTAACATTTCACGCTTGTAAATCCCGTCTTATAAAAAAGGTTTACTAATTCTTCGGTCGTCTTAAATTTATCCATATGATATTGAATTTTGAAAGTTTCAGCGACTAGTAAAAAGGATCCGTTCGGTTTTAAGACGCGAAATACTTCTTTCATATCATTCTCAACATCAGGCCAAAAGTAATGAGTTTGAAAGGCAGTAATGAGATCGAAGAAGTTTGTAGTGTATGGAATCGAGGACACGCTTGCCTGATGAATGATTATTTTTTCTGTTTTTACATCCTTCATATTGGTTTTCTTTGAGTTTTCAACAGCTTGTTCTGAATAGTCAATGCCGTATATTTTTCCGTGGGGAGTTAGTCTTGAAAGGCTATGTATTGTTTTCCCACCTCCGCAACCGATATCTAAAATAACTGCATCTTCACGTATATGTATTTTTTGTAAAGCCCAATTTGTTAGTCTCGTATGCGCAGCATTCATAATGCAAAGCATAGAGGAACCAATTGTCCCGCGAGGATTTTTCGCTTGCTCGATTAATTGTTGTAAAATACTCAATTCAAACTCTCCTTTTATATAAGAATATGTATTTATTTCGCTTTTAATAATTTAACTCCTCTAAAAAAAGCACGCCGTCTACCGGCGTGCTTCTAATTATGCAAGGACCCTTTTAGCCAATTCCGAGCTCGATACGCCCCAACCGGAATTTGAATGAGTGAAGTTTCATTTCCGGCATCTATCCCGTACAATTGATCACATGAATTTGTATCAAAACTTAGTAACGGATGCCCGCCCATCCCCATAGCGTTCGCAGCTAAAACAAGTTTATGAACGAGCATGCCAGCTTCCATTTGATGAATTCGATATCCTCTATAACCTAATTTACTTTTATAGTAATCTTTATTTCCGATTACATGTAGACAAAGTGGTACTTGAAAAAGATTTACGTTATCCATCGTCATACTAGATTGAAGCGGATAACGAAGGTCTCCGTACCGAATTGGCTGTATGGAATGTGTCCTACTGTTATAAGCGTAAGCGCCGTTTTCTATGTCTTTTACGTTATAAAAACATCCATACAGTGAGACTCGTGCGTTTTTATTTAAATGTTTGCCATCAAGGTCGTTGTAATAAGGGAAGGAGAGGCTCGCTTCTTGTAGTAAAGTAGCGAGCTCGGCTGCATCCCATTTCGTTAAAATGAAGTCAGAATCAGGTGAATATCGTTTTTTACAAAGTTGTAAGAAATCATAAGATAAACGCTCTACTTGCGGTAGCTGCACAGTATGTGAACTATATTGATAATTTTCTGCATGTGTTAACGTTTGAAAGTATTCGGTGGATTCGATCATAGATGCCGCGTTTATTTTTTTTATCATCGGATAGTCATCTACATGTTTTGAACGAACGAAATGCTCATGTGTTAACGGCGGGATTTGCTGCAGTAAGTTATGAGAAGTAACTGTTTTATTTTCACGATGATCGTTGTGAAACCAATCTGTATTCGGTTCTGTACGTAAAGGAATAACAGCATACACACTTTCTTCACCTTCAGACAGTCCAAGTAAATGATTCATTGCCCGGTCTAGAAACTGAAAATATACACCATTTGTATAACCGAATTGTTTTGCACATTCAAGTAATTGACCGATGAGCACACCGCTATCTAATCCTTGCAGACGATACGAAAAGTTATTGTATTTAAAGAAGTTTTTCCAAAACATAGTGGATACGAATGCAGCACCAAAACAAGAATGAATGTTACAACGATTGCCGAGTGCTTCTGTAAGATAAGAATCGAAATTTCCTTCGCGAAGTAAGATAAGACGGTGATGTGCGGCGTCGTAATGGTAAATGCCATCTGGATAATGATCAATTTTTAAATACATATATAATTCATTTGGATATAAAGCACCCCCAGAAGGGATGAATCTTCGAAATAGAGTCGTTGTTTTATTATTTTCTAGGTTAGTAGTAGGCTGACATAATTGTGTTAAAMCAAATGAGTACCAAAGATAATGACCGATTTCCTCTAAGTTAGGTTTAGTAGAAGAATTCCGCAAAGTTAATGGGATTTCTAAAGAGAGAGGGATGACTGGTAAATTTCGATATAATTTATAAGGAAGTGGTGCGTCTTCCCAATCAATCTCTTTATCGGACGACATAATTTCATTAATAGAAAAATGGAGATGATGTAAAAAAGTATCCAGTTGCATCAAATTTCCCCCTCACTATGAATTATGGAAACGGATGCGGATGTGGATTTAAACTTTCATTCGTTAAAGGCTCAGCCCTATATCCAAGTGTCATCGGTACGGTATACACTCTATCTAGTCCTGTAACCCGAGTGAGATGGTGACCGAACGTCATCGGTAACATGCCTGGAATAATGACTTTTACACAATGTAAGCCGTTCTTTTCTATAAGGGGGACCGTTTGATCTACAACGATTACTTCAAGTCTAGATTGATGTAGCCGGTTTAAAAGTTGATGAAGATCAGATGTTAAATCCATATCAAATGATTGTAATGCATTCATTTCTTGGAACGTTTGCACCGGAGCATCTTCACGTAAAAGGAAGTGAAGACGTTCTTCCGCTTCTTTCAATCCGTACAGCATACTATGATCTTCCATTTTATTAACGAGGTAGGGATCTTGTAAGCAGTTTTCGTAATACTCTCTTTTTTGATCGAGCTCTTCGTCTGCTATAAGTAACATGCCTGCTATTTCGTGAATTGCACTCTTTAGAGCGCGGATTGGGTCTAAATGAGAGCCTCCTGCACAAACAACGTTTATTCCATTTTCACGCGTATTTTTTGCGATGACCCATAGGCTAGGGATGCCGTGTTCCATCGTTGCGTTAAAAACATGTAATTCATACCCGGTGATCGTGCGTAACCGCTGGATCATTAATTGTAATTCCGTATCCTCTGCTGAACTAAGATCAAGGCGGGGAAGAGGTAATTCGGCATACCAAGTGAGCAAAAAGGCGTCACGCTCTACAATTTCTAAAATGCCGTGAAAAATTGCCTCTTCTAAACTACCACCAATTGCACATCCATTTGATGTTTCATATACGAAAGCATCTCGATGACCGAGGCTATAATAAGCGATTGATTCTGGAACTAAAAGTGGCTGGCTTTGTGATAAAGAGTATCCCCATACCCAGTTTTGCTCATAATCAGGATCAAACGGCTTAAATGGACAAGTATCACGATTGTAATGTTCAATTGTATGCACACCGAGTGTGAGGGGGTTCAGTGCAATATGCTCTAGCTCATGAAAACTACCATGCACATTTGGCTTTTTCCCGCGAGGCGACATACCGCAATATCTTTCTAACCCTTCTAGAATAGCGGTTGCTTCACTAAGTGCGAATGAATGAGTTCGGCCCGCGACACCTTCATTTCCGAACAGTAATGGCATGTTTATAATAACATCAGCAAACGGTAATAAAGAATGTTGCATTTGGCCGTTTAAAATACCAGTCCGGTAATCTAAATAGTCTCTCGTTAAAAATGTGTTTAGCTCATGAATGGAACGACAGCGATACGTTTCAGTACTCGTTTTCAAACTTGGTTGTAAAGAAATTTGAGCTGCATCTGCTGTATCGTCAGACAAATTGCTGCATACCGGACAGAGAGGGTCTGGAAGAAACGAATGCCGGGTACATTGTAATGTTTGTAAGTCCAGTAAAATGAGTTCATTGTCTATAGAAGAATGTTTGTTAGTTAATATCTTCTCTGTTTCAGCATGAATGAGCTGGCACATTTGTAACATTCCATTTTGGGTGGCGCGTACATCACGCCTCGTCACGTTATCTGCTTTTAACGCATATTTCCGTTGTAGTTCCCACATTTCTTTTTGATCAAATCCAGCTATAAACCGGCGTCCATCAGCGCAGTGGGAACATCCAGTTGTAAGAGGCTGAACGTAAGGACCGATAATACCTTCACCAAACGAAGTAAACGCGCGAAGCCACGGAATATTATTTGAGCGAAAGATAAGCTCAGCATCATGATGTACGGAAGAAGGAGACCCGTCATGTAAGACAAGAGCAAAATGAATGTTTTCAGGGAGAGCTGCTGTAATTGTATGCTGGCGGATGAGTGAATATTGCTTACACAATTGCTCATGTACATAGTCTGTGAGTAGGCCATCTCCTATAAGTAATATGTTTTGAGTCATTGGTCATCCTCCTTTGCAATTAATACCCCATATACACCGTCTAAGTTGTCTCTTAAAAATGACTCAATAGCTAAATCAAAAACAAATGGATAAAAGTTGTTTTCCGTTAAATTTTGCAAAGCAACTTGTAAAGACTGTACGCCCGGAATTTCTTCCTCTTCTTGTATTGCTACTCTAACAGAATCCGTACTATATAAAACAATGGATGATTCCGGTAACATATTAGCTTTATAAGGAATCTCTTCATTTTGAATATGAAGGAGTGCTTGTTGCAGGGCATTTCTTAACGCGAGTGTTATATTAATATTTGCCGCACCATACCATCTATCATTAATACCGATCCAAACGACAGGAAAACCAAGTAATTCCTCACTCATTCCTACTTTAGGTATTTCATGAATTGCAGAGAGAGCATCGTAGTAAAACCTACAATGTTTATCATAAATTTCGGTTAAATCAAGCTCTGTAATCTCCTCTAGCATATGTGATTGGCGTTCACATAACTTATTATTTAAATGTTTTTGTAGTGCTCGGTATACACCTTCTGTCATCGTTTCCCCAGCACCAATACCGATATCAGTATGTTCGGGGATAAGACGATGAATCATTTCAGCTACATATGTTTCAACTCCTGTTAAACCAGCTTCGCGGCGTGCTTCATTATGAGTTAATCCACCGCAAGTTATAGTAGGAAGGGGAGAGGTAGGTCCATCTGATAATGGGTTTGCAACTTGAATATAGCACTGTGATAAAGGCAATTGGTGTAAATCTTGTTCATTCCACATGTGGAATATGCCAGCTTCTTTAGAAGTTAACGTATCAAAAAAACGAAAAAGTTCAGTTGAAGTATATTGTCCGGAACGATGGGCAAGGTTTTCTTGAAGATTTTGCACTGTGTCAATTGTAAAGATTTCATCGGTTGCGAGAAGATGTTTTATGAAAGGGTGCCACTTTCCTTCAAGTGTTTCCAAGTTTAATAAAAAGAATTGAGGATTATGCTGCCTGTGTGAACCTTCAGCGACATGTTTAAATAACTCAAAAACGATAACATTTGCTAACATTGCAGATGCAATTGGTGAGAAAGGTTCAGGTGGATTTTCACTTTGTAAAGTAGTTTCGTGTAGACGATGCCAAGCTGATTCCCAACATTCTTCACGGTCTGCGGTTACGACGGGTCCAGCTAAACCAATTCTTGATAAGCAAATAGCTGGTATGAAATTTTTCCTAAACTCTCTACAAATAGTATGGATTGCTCTTAAACTTTCAATATCTCCATTTTGGGAAACGTATAAAATCCAGTCGAAAGGCTCGAATACTTCATGTAAAGGACGATCAATTGCAATATCTATTTCTTGAATAAGTACATTGTCATCATTTGCATATGCACGTTCGCTTAGTTCATGAATTCGATCGTAGTTTGTTTCAGCACGATCTGTAACAAGATAATGAAATGTAGGTAAACCAGATTCTAATAAAGAAGAAACTAGGGAAGTAAGCATATCGCCAGAACCAATTATAAGCACATTTGCTGYGCGGTACCTTTCGAATTTTAAAGCGCCTGAATGGGAATCAGCTTCTAAAAACTCAATTTGCGAAGCGTATCTGTCGAGTAATGCACTGTTTAATTCGTGGGGAGCATCTTGGCTTACATCACGAATGAAACCATTTTCATATAAAATCTCTCCAATTTCAAATACACGATTTTGATAGGGGAGAGGGAGACCATCGGTTATTTCTGTCAAAGAATGATTACCGTTAAACATAGGCATTAATTTCTCAATCCAGTCATAAATTCCATCACCATCCATACGGAATGAACTGGAGTTATTTCGAAAGTAAACACCCCCGTTTGAATCGGGGAGGAAGAAAGTATCCTTATTTGCTTTAAGCTTTGCATGAGCTGGAAGGTTATTCATGTTTATCCCCCTTACGCTTTAGGCATACATTATTAGTCTATGTGGTGTGATTTGTCCCGTATGAATACAATAAAAAAAGGCTGTAGAATGTTTCATTCTACAGCCTTTAATAGATTAATAATCTATCAACCTTCTAATAATAATGATTTTGGATCTTCAAGCATATCTTTAACAGCAACAAGGAAGCTAACTGCTTCTTTACCATCAACAATACGGTGATCGTAAGATAGTGCAAGGTACATCATCGGACGGTTTTCCATACGCTCGTTATCGATCGCAACTGGACGTACTTGGATTTTATGCATTCCTAGAATACCTACTTGTGGGCTATTTAGGATTGGTGTAGACATTAGAGAACCGAATACACCACCGTTTGTAATCGTAAATGTACCACCTTGTAGCTCTTTTAATGAAAGTTTATTATCGCGTGCTTTCAGACCTAAATTACGAATCTCGCTTTCAATTTCAGCGAAGTTCAATTGGTTAGCATCGCGTACAACTGGAACAACTAATCCATCTGGAGCTGCTACTGCAATACCGATATCATAGAATTTTTTAATGATAAGCTCATCGCCTTGAATTTCAGCATTTAATAATGGGAATTGTTTTAATGCTGCAACAACTGCTTTTGTGAAGAATGACATAAAGCCAAGACGTACATCATGTTTTTTCTCGAAAGCATCTTTGCGTTCTTTACGTAATTCCATGATTGCACTCATATCAACTTCGTTAAATGTAGTTAACATTGCAGATGTTTGTTGAACTTCTACAAGACGTTTTGCAATTGTTTGACGGCGGCGGGACATTTTCACACGCTCAACTGGTTTTTCGAATTCAGTTTTTGCAACTGGAGCCGGACTTTGTTTTGGAGCAGCTGGTGCTTCTTTTGGAGCTGCAGCGTGAGCTTGTACATCATGTGGTCTCACACGTCCAAGTAGATCTGTACTACGTACGTCGTTTAAGTCGATTCCTAATTCACGAGCCATTTTGCGAGCAGCTGGTGATGCGATAGGACGATTTGTATTTGGTAAACCTTGCAATGCTTTATTT
>NZ_JBFUIN010000130.1:0-7704 GCF_056401855.1 Bacillus sp. P4_D3 | reverse complement strand
CTATAGGACAAACTACTACATATACAAAAGACAATATGCAAATGTTCATAAAAAAAATATAATATTTTAATATATAATATTAAATGATTTTCTAACATCGAGGAGGATACATATGAAGATGAAGAGGGGTATTACCACTTTATTATCTGTAGCCGTTCTTTCCACATCGCTTGTAGCATGTTCAGGAACAGCTGAGAAAACAGTGGCAAAAGAAGAGAAAGTACAATTAACAGACCAGCAATTAATGGCTGATTTATGGTATCAAACAGCTGGCGAAACGAAAGCACTATACTATCAAGGATACAATATTGGTCAATTGAAGCTTGATGCAGCTCTTGCAAAAGGGACAGGCAAAAAACCTGCTATCGTACTTGATTTAGATGAAACTGTTTTAGATAACAGTCCTCATCAAGCAATGAGCGTAAAAACAGGAAAAGGCTATCCTTATAAATGGGACGATTGGATTAATAAAGCTGAAGCTGAAGCTCTTCCAGGCGCGATTGATTTCTTAAAATATACAGAGTCTAAAGGTGTAGATATTTACTACATCTCAAATCGCAAAACGAATCAACTAGATGCAACTATTAAAAACCTTGAGCGCGTTGGTGCTCCACAAGCAACAAAAGAGCATATCTTATTACAAGATCCGAAAGAAAAAGGGAAAGAAAAACGTCGTGAGCTTGTTTCGCAAACACATGACATCGTCCTATTCTTCGGTGACAACTTATCTGATTTCACTGGTTTTGATGGGAAATCTGTAAAAGATCGCAATGAAACAGTAGCAGAATCAAAAGCACAATTTGGTGAAAAATTCATCATTTTCCCTAATCCAATGTATGGTGACTGGGAAGGTGCTTTATACGATTATAATTTCAAAAAATCAGATGCAGAAAAAGACAAAATCCGTCATGAAAACTTAAAATCATTTGATGCAAAATAACAAAGAGGATGGCTTACGCCATCCTCTTTTATTGCATATTTCTTGTTAAAGGCAAGATAAACACTTCAACACGTCTATTTTTCGCTTTTCCTTCAGGCGTATCATTTGGTGCAATTGAACGATATTCTCCGTAACCAACTGCACTAAACTTTTCTGGTTGCAATTCTTTATTTTGGAGTAACACCTGCATAAAATTAACTGCACGCTGTGTACTTAACTCCCAGTTTGATGCAAACTGAGCATTTGCGATAGGAACTGTATCTGTATGACCCGACACTGTAATTTCACGAGGTGATGCCGACACAAGCAGGTTAGACATCTCTTTTGCAATCCCTAATGATTCCAACTTCACATCTGCTTTCCCTGAGTCAAATAATACATTTTCTAATATCGTTACCATTAATCCTTTTTCAGTTAAATCCGTTTTAAACGAAGAAGATAATTGCTTTTCCTCAATATACTTGTCAATACTTTGTTGTACTGCTTTTAATTCATTCATTTCTTGCTTYTTCACTTCAGCTTCAGCATCTTTTTTGATTTTCTCAGATTCCAAACCACTTGCCGATAGCTCTTTTTCTTCTTTTGGTTTTTGATCACTTAAAAACTCTTTATTTCCTGTTCCACCTGCTAGTTCACTTCGAAAAGCTACTGCCATCTGTTTAAATTTCGCAGCATCTATACTACTCATTGCAAATAAAACAATAAACAGCGCAAACAACAATGTTAGCATATCAGAATACGGGATTAACCAAGTTTCATCGATATGTTCGTCATGCTTTTTCCTTTTACTTCTTCTATTCTTCCTACTCCGCATTCTTTTCCGCTCCTTTTTCTAGCTTTTTACGCTCAGTTGCAGAAAGCGCACCTAAAATGCGGTTTTTCATAATAAATGGATATGTACCTTCTTGTAACATTAATAAACAATCAATAATTAAACGTTTCTTCTCTAATTCAGCAGCAGACTTTTGCTTTAATTTATTTGCAAATGGATGCCATAATACGTAACCTGAAAAAATACCGAAAATCGTTGCAATAAACGCACCTGAAATAGCATGTCCTAGCTTTTCAATATCAGTTAAATTTCCAAGTGCAGCTACAAGACCAATAACAGCACCTAAAACCCCTAATGTAGGTGCATATGTACCAGCTTGCGAAAAAATAGTAGCTCCTTTTGCATGTCTTTCTTCAATTGCTTCTAATTCAGCTTCTAAAATTTGTTCTAAGTCTTCTGCAGATACACCATCAATCACAAACTTCATACCACGCAAGAGAAATTCATCTTGAATTTTATCTAATTGTTGTTCTAAAGACAAAATACCGTATTTTCTACTCTCAGATGTCCAATGAACAAATAATTCTAGTAACTGTTCATAACTTAAATCTTTTTTATTTGAACCAAAAAGAACTTTAAATAATTTTGGAATCCTTTTTAGTTGATTCATTGGAAAGGCAATACATACTGCAGCAAATGTACCCACAAAAATAATTAATGCTGCTGCAGGATTAACTAAGGCCATTACGTCAGCGCCCTTGACGACCATTCCTACTACTACTGCCAACACTCCTAAAATGACTCCAATAATTGTTGCAAAATCCATTCCCATTCACTCCTAGTCTATACAAGAAGTCCTTTATTCCCCATAATCGTTACATCTCCTTATATGTATATATTACATAAAAAATGAATCACATGAAAGATAGGAAATGAATTATATAAAAAAAATAATACAATTTCACACATTTTCTGACATTTTCTTTGCATTTCTATTACGTTATGACTCTTATATTTCTTTTTCAATAAACTAGACTTATAATAAAAACGATACATATTTTATTAAGAAAGGACAGTGATTACAAGGTATCATGAAAAAGATAATACTTATTTCTGCCACTACTATTGTAATCGGTATCACATCTTTCGCTTACTTTGGTTCTAAATCACCACTGCAAAATGAGGCGAAAGCTGTCGAAAGTCAAAAACATAGTAACCATCCAAAAGAAGAGATTCCTGCTTTTCCAAAAGCTGATCATAATGCAAAGAAACTAGATGATAATTTTTCCGTTGTAACAAATCCAGATTCTGCTCTTGTATTAGTCAATAAACATCGTAAATTACCAGATGGGTACATTCCAGAAGATTTAACGAAACCGAACGTACCATTTACTAGTCCAAAAGATAAAGAGAAAACATTACTTCGCAAAGATGCTGCAGACGCTCTTGAAAAAATGTTCCAAGCAGCGAAAGAAGAAGGTTTAGAACTTACAGCAGTTTCAGGTTACCGTTCTTACAAACGCCAACAGTCATTACATAATACATATATTAAACGCCAAGGAAAAGCTGAGGCTGATTCGGTAAGTGCAATTCCTGGAACAAGTGAGCATCAAACTGGTCTAGCAATGGATATTAGCTCAAAATCTGCTAAATTCCAATTAGAACCAATCTTTGGAGAGACAGCAGAAGGAAAATGGGTTGCGGAACATGCTCATGAATTTGGTTTTGTCATTCGTTATTTAGAGGATAAAACAGAGACAACAGAGTATTCATACGAACCGTGGCACTTACGCTACGTTGGCAATCCATATGCCGCATACATATATAAGCACCACCTAACATTAGAAGAGGCAACGAAGGACAAAAAATAAGAGAGCGAATCGCTCTCTTATTTTTCTTTTATTCTATTATTGTAATAATTCCTTCCATTCCTCAGGCCACGGTTCGCCTCTTCCAGTTTTTTTCGATGCTTGGACCATCATACCGCGTCCAACTAAACAAACTTCCCCCTCTGCATTTTTGACCATATAGTGTAAATCTAATGAGGAGTTCCCAACCGCTCCTGCCTTTACATATACTTTCAACTGCTCATCAAAATAAATTTGTTTAATAAAATTGCATTGTAAATCTGCAACAACGATCATCGTTTCTGATGATTCATGTGTCCATTCTTGCATAAATCCAAGTTCTTTAAACAATGCGATACGAGCTTCTTCAAAATATGTAAAAGCAACGACATTATTTACATGTCCAAACATATCTACTTCACCAAAACGAACTTTGACAGGATTATAAAATGAAAAACCACTTTCCCATTGCTCAAAGTCTTCGATATAAGAAATTCTCTTCATTGTTCCCTCTCCTTTTCGCCTTTAAAATAAACAGAATAAACAGAAATATAAAGTTATAAATATTGCCTCTTCAACATGAAGAGGCAATATTTATTAATAGTTATTGTCGCTACCAAAGAAATCTTTGAACGATTGAATTGTTGTATCACGGTTTAATGCTGCAATTGAAGTTGTTAATGGAATACCTTTCGGACATGATTGCACACAGTTTTGAGAGTTACCACAGTTTGCAAGTCCTCCATCACCCATAATTGCACGCAAGCGATCTGCTTTATGCATTTCACCAGTTGGATGCGAGTTAAATAAACGCGCTTGTGAAAGCGGTGCTGGTCCAATAAAGTCAGACTTACTGTTTACGTTCGGACATGACTCTAAGCAAACACCACATGTCATACATTTCGAAAGTTCATATGCCCATTGACGCTTTTTCTCTGGCATTCTTGGACCTGGTCCTAGGTCGTACGTACCGTCGATTGGAATCCAAGCTTTAACACGTTTTAACGCATTAAACATACGGCTACGGTCAACTTGTAAGTCACGTACAATCGGGAATGTCTTCATCGGCTTTAAGCGAATTGGTTGTTCTAACTGGTCAATAAGAGCTGTACATGATTGACGTGGTTTTCCGTTAATCACCATCGAACAAGCACCACATACTTCTTCTAAACAGTTCATATCCCATGCAATCGGAGTCGTCTGGTTTCCTTTTGAATCAACAGGATTACGACGAATTTCCATCAGTGCCGAAATAATATTCATATTTGGACGATATGGAATTTCAAACTCTTGGTCAAACTCTTGTGCATCTGGTCCATCTTGTCTCGTAATGATGAGGCGGATTGTTTTCTCAGACATGTTGCTTATCCCCCTTCTCTTCACCCTTAGCAGCTACATCATGTTTTGAGGAATAGTCACGTTTACGTGGTTTAATTAATGAAACATCCACTTCTTCGTAATGGAATGCTGGTGCTTTTCCTTCTCCCTCAAATTTCGCCATCGTAGTTTTTAAGAAGTTTGCATCATCACGATTTGGGAATTCTGGTTTGTAATGCGCTCCGCGGCTTTCATTACGGTTATATGCGCCAATTGTAATAACACGTGCTAACTCGAACATATTTGCAAGTTGGCGTGTAAATGAAGCACCTTGGTTACTCCATCTCGCTGTATCGTTAATGTTAATGCGTTTGTAACGCGCCATTAACTCTTCAATTTTCGCATCAGTTTCTATTAACTTTTTATTTTCACGAACTACTGTAACGTTATCTGTCATCCATTCTCCAAGCTCTTTATGAAGAACATATGCATTTTCGTTACCATCAAGCGTTAAAATATTGTTAAATTTCTCTGTTTCGATTAATTCATTTTGCTCATATACAGTAGATGAAACAGCATCAGATGATTTAGAAAGACCTTTCATATACTCAATCGCGTTCGGTCCTGCTACCATACCACCGTAAATTGCTGATAATAGTGAGTTCGCACCAAGGCGGTTACCACCGTGCATAGAATAATCACACTCACCTGCTGCAAATAAACCTGGAATACTTGTCATTTGTTTATAATCAACCCATAATCCGCCCATTGAATAGTGAACCGCTGGGAAGATTTTCATTGGTAGTTTACGAGGATCATCACCTGTAAATTTCTCATAGATTTCAATAATTCCACCAAGTTTAATATCTAGTTCTTTCGGATCTTTATGAGAAAGATCTAAGTACACCATGTTTTCACCGTTAATACCTAGTTTTTGCTCTACGCAAACATCAAAGATTTCACGCGTTGCAATATCACGAGGTACAAGGTTTCCGTAAGCTGGATATTTTTCTTCTAAGAAGTACCATGGCTTACCATCTTTATACGTCCAAACACGTCCACCTTCACCACGTGCAGATTCACTCATAAGACGTAACTTATCGTCTCCAGGAATTGCCGTTGGATGGATTTGAATGAACTCACCGTTCGCATAATATGCACCTTGTTGATATACAGCAGACGCTGCTGTACCTGTATTAATAATAGAGTTTGTTGATTTTCCAAAGATGATACCAGGGCCCCCTGTTGCCATAATCACGGCATCAGCTTGGAAACTTTTTATCTCCATAGTTTGTAAGTCTTGCGCGACGATTCCTCGGCACACACCTTCATCATCCACAACAGCTCGTAAGAAATCCCAACCTTCATATTTCGTTACAAGTCCTGCTACTTCATGACGACGTACTTGCTCATCTAATGCATATAGTAATTGTTGACCAGTTGTTGCGCCAGCAAATGCTGTACGATGATGTTGTGTTCCACCGAAACGACGGAAATCAAGAAGCCCTTCTTCCGTACGGTTGAACATAACACCCATGCGGTCCATTAAATGAATAATACCAGGTGCTGCATCACACATCGCTTTAACTGGTGGTTGGTTCGCTAAGAAGTCCCCACCATAAATTGTATCGTCAAAGTGGATCCATGGAGAATCCCCTTCACCTTTTGTATTTACGGCACCGTTAATTCCACCTTGGGCACATACAGAATGTGAACGTTTTACTGGTACTAAAGAAAATAGTTCAACATTCACTCCTGCTTCTGCCGCTTTAATCGTTGCCATTAAGCCGGCCAAGCCACCGCCGACTACTATAAGTTTCCCTTTCATGCTCTCCCACTCCTTACTGGTTTGCTAGCTGTGGATCGATGAACGCTAATAATGCACTCACACCTACATAAGATAGACCTAAGAAAATAGCTAATGTTACATAAGTAGAGATTCTTTGTGAACGTGGAGATACTGTAATTCCCCAGCTTATGCAGAATGTCCATAGTCCATTTGCAAAGTGGAAAATTGTTGAAACAACACCAACTAAATAGAAACCAAACATAAATGGGTTGTTTAAAATATCTGCCATCATATCATAGTTTACCTCTTTACCTAACAATGCTTGAATACGAGTTTCCCAGACGTGCCAAGAAATGAAGATCAGCGTAACGATACCTGAAATTCGTTGGAAGACGAACATCCAGTTACGGAAATAGCCGTAAGATACCGCATTGTTCTTAGCTGTAAATGCAATATATAAGCCATATATAGCATGGTACAGTATAGGTAAAAAGATGATGAAAATTTCTAGCGCATACCGGAATGGAAGGAGCTCCATAAAGCCTGCAGCTTTGTTAAAAGCCTCTGCTCCTCTTGTTGCAAAGTTGTTTACAATTAAATGTTGCGTCAAAAAGACACCAACCGGGATGACCCCCATTAATGAGTGCCACTTACGAAACGTATACTCGCGGCCTTTCATGTCCCCATTACCCCCTTGAATGTTTGACTGCTGTTTTCAGATTAATTTACAACAATAATGTTTTTTCACTATTGGCATAAGAAAAACTGAAAAAATTATTCAAAATATTTCAGCATAATTTGATTCCAAGTTCATTTTACCCCTATTTTTGTCGAAGCGTCAAGAAAACGTATACATAATTTGCATATAATTTGCCAATTCTTTTTTTCTTCTTATATATTCAGATTTTCCCTAAGAAAAATCTGTTTTTATAAATGAAAAATGTTATATAATAATCCCTATAGAAAGAGGGGAATATTGTGAGCAAAAATACAATCGATATAACATCTTTAGAAGATGTTTCATTGAACGCCTTMGCTT
>NZ_JBFUIN010000129.1:0-7776 GCF_056401855.1 Bacillus sp. P4_D3 | reverse complement strand
GAATATATTGATCCAGCAGTAGGTTTACAAGGTTTCCAAGCGCGTCGAATCGCGTTTAACATCAATATTCCAAAAGAACTTGTAGGACAAGCTGTGAAGTTTATGATGGGCTTATACAGTGCGTTTATCGAAAAAGATTGCTCTATCGCTGAGATTAATCCACTTGTTACAACAGGTGACGGTAAAGTTATGGCGTTAGATGCAAAATTAAACTTTGATTCTAATGCGTTATATCGCAATAAAGATATTTTAGAACTTCGTGACCTTGAAGAAGAAGATTCAAAAGAAATTGAAGCTTCTAAATATGACTTAAACTACATTCCTTTAGATGGAAATATCGGTTGTATGGTTAATGGTGCAGGTTTAGCAATGGCTACAATGGATATCATTAAACATTACCATGGTGACCCAGCTAACTTCTTAGATGTTGGTGGCGGCGCAACAGCTGAAAAAGTTACAGAAGCATTCAAAATTATCCTTTCTGACAAAAATGTAAAAGGTATCTTCGTTAACATTTTTGGTGGCATTATGAAGTGTGATGTTATCGCAGAAGGTGTTATTGAAGCAACGAAGCAGGTAGGTCTTGAGTTGCCTTTAGTTGTACGTCTTGAAGGTACAAACGTAGAGTTAGGAAAGAAAATTTTAAATGAGTCTGGTTTAAATATTGTTGCAGCAGAATCTATGGCAGACGGTGCACAAAAAATTGTTTCACTAGTGGGCTAATAGAAAGCGGGGGAGAAAAATGAGCGTATTAGTTAATAAAGATACAAAAGTTATTGTTCAAGGTATTACAGGTTCTCAAGGGTTATTCCATACAAAGCAAATGATTGAATACGGTACGAAAATTGTAGGTGGTGTAACACCAGGTAAAGGTGGCACTGATATTGAAGGCGTACCAGTATTTGATACAGTAGAAGATGCTGTGAAAGCAACAGGCGCAAACGCTTCAGTTGTATACGTTCCACCCGCTTTTGCGGCTGATGCAATTATGGAAGCTGTTGATGCAAAGATTGATTTAGTAGTATGTATTACTGAAGGAATCCCTGTATTAGATATGGTAAACGTTAAGAGATATATGGCGGGTAAACATACACGTTTACTTGGACCAAACTGCCCTGGTGTTATTACACCTGACGAATGTAAAATTGGTATTATGCCAGGATATATTCACAAAAAAGGTCATGTTGGTATCGTATCTCGCTCTGGTACATTAACGTATGAAGCTGTACATCAGTTAACACAAGAAGGTATTGGCCAATCTACTGCTGTAGGTATCGGCGGAGACCCTGTTAATGGTACGGACTTTATTGATGCGTTAAAAGCATTTAATGAAGATGAAGAAACGCATGCTGTAATTATGATTGGTGAAATCGGCGGTACGGCAGAAGAAGAGGCAGCTGAGTGGGTAGAAGCTAATATGACAAAACCAGTTGTAGGCTTCATTGGCGGTCAAACTGCGCCTGAAGGCAAACGTATGGGTCATGCTGGGGCGATTATTTCTGGCGGCAAAGGAACTGCTGCTGAAAAGATTAAAACAATGGAAGCTTGTGGTATTAAAGTAGCGGAAACACCAGCTGTTATGGGTGAAACATTAATCTCTGTTTTAAAAGAAAAGGGATTATTTGAGACTTGCAAAAACTACTAATCTTTTTGAAAGACACCTTCTTATTAGAGGGTGTCTTTTTACACATTTTTTGTTTACATAATAAAAATTATGKGTAAGGAGAATTGAGATGAAAAGAKAACGTTTATTGCACCTTCATTACATGTTGGCGGATCATTGGAAGGCGATGGAGAGACTACTATATGTTGATCCAGAACTGAAGGGAGTATACACTTTTAGTCCGAAACAATTTGAATATTACGCTGGAATATCCCCGAAAAAATCTTCAGAACTAGTAAATTTCCTTCAGACTTCAAATCTAAAGCAATATGTATCCTATTTAGAAAAAAATCGAATATTTTATATAACCATATGGGATGAGGATTATCCGCAACTACTGCAGGAAATACAAGATCCCCCTTTTGTTTTATACGGAAAAGGAGAGAGAGATTTTCTTGGCAAGATAAATAAATTAGCAATTGTTGGAACGAGAGAACCGTCTTTATATGGAAAGGAGAGTGTGAAGTTTATTTTACAACCTTTACTTGAAAAAGAATGGCTTATTGTTAGTGGGTTTGCAAGAGGGATAGATACAATTGCTCATGAAGTTACAGTAAGGCAGCATTGCCCGACTATTGCAATATTAGGACACGGATTATCTTATATGTATCCAAAGGAGAATAGAGGTTTATATGACACGTGGAAAGATTATATATTGTTATTGACAGAGTATCCGCCTCATTATGTGCCGAAAAAATGATATTTCCCAAAAAGAAATCGAATTATTAGCGGTATAAGTAAAGGTGTTTTAGTTGTAGAAGCAAAAACGAGAAGTGGATCCCTTATTACTGCAGACCTTGCATTAGAACAAAATAGAGAGGTGTTTGCGCTTCCTGGACCTATATTTATAGAGAGTGTAGCGGGAACGAATCATCTAATTCAACAAGGCGCAAAGCTAGTAAGAAATGCGGAGGATATCCTTGAAGAAATTTTAAATTAACCATATATTTTCATGTTTTTATTAAACAATTATTGACAAATGGTAGATTGTCGCTGTATGGTATATTCATTCTTGATTGACAAAAACAAGAGAAATCAATAAGATTGATGAAGACTTGAATCCACCTCTTAAGGAGGCACTAGCATGTCAGATTACCTCGTAATCGTGGAGTCGCCTTCTAAGGCGAAGACCATTGAAAAATATTTAGGGAAAAAATACAAAGTCGTCGCGTCCATGGGACATGTCCGCGATTTACCTAAAAGCCAAATGGGGATAGAAGTAAAGAATAACTTCACCCCGAAGTATATTACCATTCGTGGTAAGGGTCCCGTTTTAAAAGATTTAAAATCAGCGGCAAAAAAAGCAAAGAAAGTCTATCTCGCGGCCGATCCGGATCGTGAAGGAGAAGCAATTGCTTGGCATTTAGCAAATACGTTAAATGTGGACGTTGAATCAGATTGCCGAGTTGTATTTAATGAGATTACAAAAGATGCAATAAAAGAATCATTTAAATATCCTCGTGCAATTAATATGGATTTAGTAGATGCACAACAGGCAAGGCGTATACTCGATCGTCTTGTTGGCTACAATATTAGTCCTTTATTATGGAAGAAAGTAAAAAAAGGATTAAGTGCAGGACGCGTACAATCTGTAGCAGTTCGTTTAATCATCGAACGTGAAAAAGAAATTCAAAGTTTTGAACCTGAAGAATTCTGGACAATTAAAACAGAATTTGTGAAAGGGAAAGACACATTTGAAGCAAGCTTTTACGGCGTAGATGGTGAAAAAGTTCAATTAACGAACGAAGCACAAGTGAACGAAATAATCGAAAAGATGAAAGACAATGCGTTTTCGGTTGAAAATGTAACGCGAAAAGAGCGAAAGCGTAACCCTGCATTACCGTTTACAACATCTTCCTTGCAACAAGAGGCAGCGCGTAAGTTAAATATGCGAGCAAAGAAAACAATGATGCTTGCACAGCAGCTGTATGAAGGGATGGATCTTGGAAAACAAGGGACTGTAGGTCTTATTACGTATATGAGAACTGATTCAACACGTATCTCAGAAACAGCTCAAACAGAGGCTCGTGATTACATTACTGAGGCGTTTGGTGCGGAATACATAGGAACAGAGAAGAAGAAAGAAACGAAAAAGTCGAAAGCACAAGATGCGCATGAGGCGATTCGTCCTACTTCGGTAATGAGAAAGCCAGAGGAACTAAAAAGTTTCTTAAGTCGTGATCAACTCCGTTTGTATAAACTGATTTGGGAGCGATTTGTTGCAAGTCAAATGGCATCTGCTATAATGGATACTGTTACAGCGAAACTCATTAATAACAATGTTCAGTTCCGTGCAAGTGGATCAGTTGTAAAGTTCCCAGGATTTATGAAAGTGTACGTAGAGTCGAAAGATGATGGTGCGGAAGAAAAGGATAAGATGTTGCCACCTTTAGAAGTAGGTGAAACTGTATTTTCAAAAGATATAGAGCCGAAGCAACATTACACACAGCCTCCGCCGCGTTATACAGAGGCTCGTCTAGTAAGAACACTTGAAGAGCTTGGAATTGGGAGACCGTCTACTTATGTACCGACACTTGAAACAATCCAAAAACGAGGATACGTTGCTTTAGATAATAAACGCTTCGTTCCGACTGAGCTTGGTGGAATAGTAATCGAACTTATTTTAGAGTTTTTCCCAGAAATTATTAACATTGAATTTACTGCCAATATGGAGCAAAGCCTTGATGAAGTAGAAGAAGGAAATGCAAATTGGGTGAAAATTGTTGATGATTTCTACGTAGGATTTGAACCGCGCTTAGAAAAAGCGGAAAAAGAAATGCGTGAAGTGGAAATTAAAGATGAACCAGCTGGGGAAGACTGTGAATTATGTAGTCACCCGATGGTCTTTAAAATGGGTAAATATGGGAAGTTCATGGCTTGTTCGAATTTCCCGGAATGTCGTAATACAAAACCGATTGTAAAAGAAATCGGTGTTACTTGTCCGAAGTGTGATAAAGGGCAAATTATTGAACGCCGTAGTAATAAAAAGAAACGCCTTTTCTATGGATGCGGTACGTATCCAGAATGTGACTTTGTATCTTGGGACAAGCCGATTGGTCGTAAATGTCCGAAGTGTGAAAGTATGCTCGTAGAGAAAAAGTTGAAAAAAGGCGTGCAAGTACAATGTGTTTCGTGTGATTATGAAGAAGAACAACAAATGTGAGCGTAACTGCTCACATTTTTTTCGGGAAGAAAAGGAAAGGTGATATATATGACAACACAAGTAGTAAACGTCATTGGCGCAGGTCTTGCAGGAAGCGAAGCAGCTTACCAAATTGCAAAGCGTGGTGTCCAAGTAAAATTATATGAAATGAGACCAGTAAGGCAAACACCAGCTCATCATACAGATAAATTTGCTGAATTAGTATGTAGTAACTCACTTCGCGCAAACACATTAACAAATGCTGTCGGTGTTATTAAAGAAGAAATGCGCCTAATGGATTCTGTCATTATTCGTGCAGCTGATGAGTGCTCTGTACCAGCAGGAGGTGCTTTAGCTGTAGATCGTCATGAATTCGCGGCGAAAGTGACTGAATATGTGAAAAATCATCCGAACGTAACTGTAATGAATGAGGAAATCACTGAAATTCCAGAGGGGCCAACTGTTATTGCGACAGGTCCACTTACGTCTCCGGATCTTTCTGCACAATTAAAAAAACTAACAGGTGAAGATTATTTTTATTTCTATGATGCTGCAGCGCCAATCGTTGAGAAAGACAGCATTGACATGAATAAAGTATATTTAAAATCTCGTTATGATAAAGGTGAAGCGGCATATTTAAACTGTCCAATGACAGAAGAAGAGTTTGATCGTTTTTATGAGGCTTTAATTGCTGCTGAGACAGTGCCTTTAAAAGAATTTGAAAAAGAAATTTTCTTTGAAGGTTGTATGCCAGTAGAAGTTATGGCAAGTAGAGGAAGACAGACGTTAGTATTTGGACCGATGAAGCCTGTTGGGTTAGAAGATCCGAAAACAGGGAAAACACCGTATGCGGTTGTTCAGTTACGTCAAGATGATGCAGCAGGAACATTATACAATATTGTAGGCTTCCAAACACATTTAAAGTGGGGGCCACAAAAAGAAGTGTTACAGCTAATTCCAGGACTAGAAAACGCAGAGATTGTACGTTATGGTGTAATGCATCGTAATACGTTTATTAATTCGCCTAATTTGCTTCGTCCAACATATCAATATAAACAACGTGATGATTTATTCTTCGCTGGTCAAATGACTGGGGTAGAGGGTTATGTTGAATCAGCAGCATCAGGATTATTAGCGGGTATTAACGCTGCTCGACTTGTACAAGGTGAAGAGCCAGTTGTATTACCACCTGTAACTGCAATGGGAAGTATGGCAAATTATATTACTGCGACAAATGCGAAAAACTTCCAGCCAATGAATGCAAACTTCGGTTTATTTACACCGTTAGAGAAGAAAATTAAAAAGAAACAAGAGCGAAATGAAGCATATGCTACACGCGCTTTGGAAACAATTCAAAATTTTGTAAATATTTAATTAAATTTCTTGCAAAGGCTACTAAGTTGTGATACGATTTAGTAGCCTTTATTGAGGTGAGTTATATGGATGTGAATGTGAAGAATTTGTTACAATTATTCGTTGGATATTTACAAATTGAAAGAAATTATTCAAAATATACAATTGCAAGTTATCAAAATGATTTAGAACATTTTGTGCAATTTATGGAGCGAGAAGGCATATCCTCTTTTTTAGATGTTACATACGCGGATGTTCGTTTATACTTGACGACGTTGCACGATCAGAAGTTAGCCCGTAAATCTGTCGCAAGGAAAGTATCAAGCTTACGAAGTTTATATCGTTTTTTGATGCGTGAAGGTTATCAAAAAGATAATCCGTTTGCACTTGCATCACTTCCCAAGAAAGAATTGTCAATCCCAAAGTTTTTATATGCTGAAGAGTTAGAGGAATTGTTTGAAGTTTCTGATACAGGGGCGCCATTAGGTCAAAGGAATCAAGCTTTATTAGAGTTGATGTATGCAACTGGGATTCGTGTAAGCGAATGCGTTAATTTGCAACTTACCGACATTGACTTTGCAGTGGGAACAATTTTAGTGATGGGAAAAGGGAAAAAACAAAGATATATTCCGTTCGGAAGCTATGCACAAGATGCTTTAATTACTTATATAGAGAACGGGAGAAAACAGTTAGCTCAAAAGACTGAAGAACAATCTCATATGGTATTTTTAAATGCGAAAGGTAAGCCGTTAACAGATCAGGGTGTACGTTATGTTTTGAACGAACTCATTAAGAAAGCTTCACTTACAATGCGGATAAGTCCCCATATGTTAAGGCATACATTTGCTACACATATGTTGGATGAAGGAGCGGATTTACGTACTGTGCAGGAGCTATTAGGTCATGAGAATTTGTCAACGACACAAATTTATACGCATGTCTCTAAAGAAAGATTGCGTTCTGTGTACATGAAGCATCACCCGCGGGCATAAATTGCTTTTAAGGCTATAAAAACATATAAAGGAGTTTTTTCTATGGGAAATTTCCACGCTACAACGATATTTGCAGTTCATCATAATGGAGAATGTGCAATGGCTGGAGATGGTCAGGTAACGATGGGGAATGCTGTTGTAATGAAACATACAGCTCGCAAAGTTCGCAAACTTTTCCAAGGGAAAGTTTTAGCTGGTTTTGCAGGATCAGTTGCTGATGCATTTACTCTTTTTGAAATGTTTGAAGGGAAATTAGAAGAGTATAATGGCAACTTGCAGCGCGCTGCAGTTGAGATGGCGAAACAATGGCGTGGTGATAAAATGCTACGTCAGCTAGAAGCAATGCTCATTGTCATGGATAAAACAACGATGCTCCTTGTTTCAGGTACAGGAGAAGTGATTGAACCAGATGATGGTATTTTAGCAATTGGTTCAGGCGGACATTATGCACTTGCTGCTGGTCGTGCTTTAAAGCAACATGCAAGTGAACATTTAACAGCGAAACAAATTGCGAAGGCCAGTTTAGAAATTGCAGGCGATATTTGTGTTTATACGAACCATAACATAATTGTTGAAGAATTGTAGAATCGTAAGGGAGGCATTTTATATGCATTTACATTTTACTC
>NZ_JBFUIN010000128.1:0-7957 GCF_056401855.1 Bacillus sp. P4_D3 | reverse complement strand
GTATAGCGTGGTATAATACATATAGAACTAGAAGGTGACAAGGGGCTATTGTAGATGATGAGTAAGTATGAACAAATTTATACAGAAATCAGCAAGTCTATTGATAATAAACAATTAAAAGAAGGATGCAAAATTCCATCAGAAACGGAATTAATGAAGCAGTATGAGGCAAGCCGGGGTACTGTAAGAAAAGCTGTAGATTTATTGCAAGAGCGTGGATATGTTCAAAAAATACACGGAAAAGGTGTTTTTGTATTAAAGCGCAAAAATATTGAATTTAACTTTGGTGGTATTGTAAGTTTTCAAGAAGAAAATGAACGTTTAGGACGTTACTGTATTACGGAAGTCGTGGAAATAGAGAAAATGACAGCTACGAAAGATGTAGCAAAGTTATTAAACGTGAAAGAAAAAACGGAAATAGATCATATTAAACGTGTACGAAATATTGATGGAGAAAAAGTAATTTTAGATATAAACCATTTTGTATCGGAGTATATTCCAGGATTAACGAGAGAAATTGCAACTGCATCGATTTATAAATACATTGAGAAAGAATTAGGGCTACATATTAGCTATTCACAGCGGGTAATTGAAGTACAACCATGTACAGATGATGACCGAAAGTATTTAGATTTAAATGGAACAGACTATGTTGTCGTTGTAAAAAACTTTACTCATTTATACGATGGGAGTCAGTTCGAATATACGGAATCACGTCACCGTTTAGATATTTTTCACTTTTCGGATGTGGCGCGAAGAAAATAAAGAGATGGGGCGAAATAATCGTTCCATCTCTTTATTTATAAAAAAATCACCAACTTATATATACGAGTGTTGACTAACTTATATATACGAGTTAATATATAAGTGTAAACGGTATCAAAAAAAGAAAAGAGGGACGGGAATATGGGGAAAGACTATCGTAAAACAGCAGAAGAAGTGTTGCAGTATATTGGTGGGAAAGACAATATTGAACAAGCTGCGCACTGTGTAACGAGGCTCCGTATCGCTGTAAAAGATGAAAGTAAAATAGATAATGATAAATTACAGTCTGTTTCATTAGTAAAGGGAGCGTTTCATAACGCTGGGGTATTTCAAATTGTAATTGGTCCAGGCGATGTCGATCGAGTATACGCTGAATTGATAACGCTTGCAGGTATGGAAGAATCGACAGTAGCTGACGTAAAAGATTCTGGAAACCAAAAGTTAAATCCAGTTCAAAAGTTTGTAAAAGTATTTTCAGATGTATTTATGCCGATATTACCAGCGATTGTAACAGCTGGTTTACTGATGGGGATTAACAATTTATTAGGGGCAAAGGACTTATTTTTTGATGGTAAAAATTTATTAGATGTTTATCCGAACTTAGGCGGGCTTTGGGACTTAATTAATATGATGGCCAATACAGCATTCGTATTCCTACCGGCACTTGTTGGTTGGTCAGCGACGAAGCGTTTTGGTGGTAGTCCAATACTAGGTATTGTTATGGGATTAATGCTTGTGCATCCGGCCTTATTAAACGCGTGGGATTATGGAAAAGCAGCGACTGGTTTAGAGGGACAAAAGATTGAGTACTTCGATATTTTAGGGTTATTCCAAATTGAAAAGGTAGGGTATCAAGGTCAAATCCTGCCGGTTTTAGTAGCGGCATTCGTATTAAGTAAAGTGGAAATATTTTTAAAGAAACATGTGCCAAACGCAATTCAATTATTAGTTGTGCCAATTACAACAATCGTTGTAACGGGTGTATTAGCATTAGGGATTATCGGTCCAGTTACACGTCATATTGGAGATTTATTAACAGCCGGATTAGTAGGAGTATATGAAACGGTACCAGCACTTGGGGCAATATTATTTGGAGCATTATATGCACCGCTTGTAATTACAGGAATGCATCATATGTTTATTGCAATCGACTTACAATTAATCGCGCAGCACGGCGGTACATTTATTTGGCCAATGATTGCTCTTTCTAACATTGCACAAGGTAGTGCGGCACTAGCGATGTTCTGGATTTCTAAAAATCAAAATGATAAAAGTATGGCATCAACATCAGCAATTTCAGCGTACTTCGGTATTACGGAGCCAGCGATGTTCGGTGTAAACTTACGAAATAAATTCCCGTTCTATGCAGCTATTATTGGATCTGCTATTGCGGCGATATTCATTACTTTAAATGGTGTATTAGCACCTGCAATCGGGATTGGCGGATTACCAGCATTTATTTCTATCATTCCGAAATCGATTCCAATATTTATTGTCGGGATGATTATCGCGGTTGTAATTCCATTTACGTTAACATGGTTATTTGCAAAACGAGTAAAACAGAAGTAGGAGGAAGTTAAACATGAAGGATTGGCATAAAAGTGTAGTCTATCAAATTTATCCGAAGAGCTTTAATAGTTATTACAATAAAGAAACTGGTGATATAAAAGGAGTTACAGAGAAACTAGATTATTTAAAAGAACTCGGAGTAGATTATATTTGGTTAACACCGATATACGAATCACCACAAAACGATAATGGATACGATGTAAGTGATTATTACAGTATTGATCCATCTTACGGAACGATGGAAGAGTTTGAAGAGCTTTTAGAAAAAGCGAAAGCACGTAACATTGAAATCATGCTTGATATCGTTGTAAATCATAGTTCGACGGAGCATAAGTGGTTTAAGGAAGCGAAGGAAGATAAAAATAGCCCATATCGTAATTACTATATTTGGCGTGATGAAAAAAATAATTGGCAGTCTAAGTTTGGTGGATCTGCTTGGAAATATGATGAGAAGACAGAGCAATATTTTTTACATCTATTTGATGAGACACAAGCTGATTTAAACTGGGAAAACGAAAACCTTCGTGAAGAAGTGTATGATATGATGCGCTTTTGGCTGGAAAAAGGTGTAAAAGGATTCCGCCTTGATGTTATTAATTTAATTTCAAAAGATCAAAGATTTTTAAGTGATGAAGGCACCACGGCTACAAGTGATGGGCGTAAATATTATACGGATGGTCCACGCGTCCATGAATATTTACAAGAGATGAACCGAAATGTTTTTGAAGGGAAAGATGTAATTACAGTTGGAGAAATGTCATCTACGACAATTGATAATTGTATTAAATATTCAAACCCAGAGCGTAATGAACTAAGTATGACGTTTAGTTTCCATCATTTAAAAGTAGATTATCCGAATGGTGATAAGTGGACGAAAGCTGATTTTGATTTCATTAAATTAAAAGAAATTATGTCTGATTGGCAAAGTGAAATGCAAAAGGGCGGAGGATGGAATGCGTTATTTTGGTGTAATCATGACCAGCCTCGTATTGTTTCACGGTTTGGTGATGATGAGAAGTACCGAAATGAATCTGCTAAAATGTTAGCGACAGCTATGCATATGCTGCAAGGAACACCGTACATTTATCAAGGGGAAGAAATCGGTATGACGAATCCTAACTTCCATTCTATCGAGCAATATCGTGATGTAGAATCGTTAAATATATATGATATAAAACAAGAAGAAGGATTATCCAAAGAAGAGATTATAGAGATTTTAAAACAAAAATCTCGTGACAATTCACGTACTCCGATGCAGTGGAATGAAGAGGTGAATAGTGGTTTTACAACAAGTACACCTTGGATTTCAGTGGCTGAAAACTTTAAAGAAATAAACGTAGGGAAGGCATTAGAAGATAAAGAGTCTGTCTTTTATCATTATAAAAAGTTAATTGAACTTAGAAAAAAATACAATGTAATTACAGAAGGGAAATATGATGTTTTAGATGGGAATCATCCTAAGATTTGGGCATATACACGTACTGTAAATAATGAAGTATTGCTTGTTATCAATAACTTCTACGGAGAAGAAATAACGTATTCTGCACCAGTGAATGTTCAATTGGATGGAATGAAACAAGAAGTATTATTATCAAATTACAAAGATTCAAGTAAGGATATTACGAATCTTAACTTAAGACCGTATGAGTCAATTGTATATCGATATACGAAATAAAAAGGTTGTATGCCCGCTTGGCATACAACCTTTTTATTTTAAGACGCCACTATATAAAATTTTCACTTCTACTTCCGGTTTAAATTTTACCTTTTCATAATCCTTATGCCAATTTTTTTTCTTCCATAGACAAATCAGATCGAGTTAATAGTGGTTCAAGAGCTAATTGGTGAATTAAATTGGGGTCTGTTAAAGATTCGATATATAAGATTTTTCCTTTTCCATTTTGAAAAGGAACATCTAATTTTTTTATATCATCGGAATGAGAGAGCTTGTTTTCAATGTAATTAATATTTTCCGCAAGTGATGGAAACATAGGCTTCGTTTTATTCGTCTGTTGGTTATTGTTTTGTTCTGTCACATTGTCCACCCCTTTTAGGATTAAATTATCACTGTTAATTTTTGTTTTTTATGAAAAATTTATGCTTGGATTATTTGAAAAAAATTAACTTGAAAGTTACGTTACGTCATCTTCTATACTAAAGAAAATGAGAAGTAGGGGATGGTATATATGACTTTAAAATATATGTGGGGATGGAAAGAAATTTTATATTTATTTGTTTTTGTATTTATTATTGTTCCAGTAACAATTGAATCCATTTTTTATAAATATGCTTTAAATCTATTAGGGAATTCATTATATGCTGGGGTTTTAATGGGATTTATTATGGCAGTTGTATTTACTTTTTTAGTTTATGTGTTTTGCATAAAAAGATATAACTTGTCGTGGGCAGATATTGGGATTCGGAAGCTTTCATGGAAAGATTACTTGTGGACATTTGTAGCGGTTATTTCTTTGATTGTAGTTAGTATTGGTGTATTAATGATAATGGAGAAAATGGGTATTTCCTTTGAAAATAGTAAAACGGATACGGTCCAAAATGATAAATCAATATATTCATTTTGTATCGCGGTAATTGGAGCGGCGGTTATATCACCAATATATGAAGAGATTTTATATCGGGGTGTTTTTTATACGTTTTTTCGAGATAGATATGGCATATGGGGCGGTGTGCTTATAAGTTCAATAATATTTACAGTTGTTCATATTCCCACATATAACACATTACCGGTGAATTTTTTAAGCGGAGTAGTATTTGCGTGGTTATATGAGAAAACAAATTCTATTTTATCGGCTATGATTGCCCACGCATTATTCAATTTCATAGCAGTACTTCTCACATTCATGTCGAATTAATTAGAGGGTACATATAGGAGGGAATAAATATGGAAATAGCTGTGGAACGAGTTTTTACAAATGAGATTTTAGCAGAARCTGCAAAGATATTTAATGTGAAAGTAGAAGAAAAACCACTTGGTGATTTTGAGAATTATATTTTTAAGGCGAAGGGAAAAAATAATGAAGATTACGTATTACGCTTAACTCATTCTTCTCATCGCTCAAAAAAAGAGGTAGAGGCTGAACTAGATTTTTTACGATATGTTGCGGAGAACGGGGCAAAGGTAGCAGGTCCTCTTTACTCAATATCTCAAAATCTTGTAGAAGAAATCAGAGCGGAAGATGGCACTTTCTTTTTTGCGTCTTTATTTACATATGCAAAAGGCGAGCAAGCAAAAGGAGAAGAATCGCCTTATTGGGGAGATGCTTTCTTTGAAGCTTGGGGAAAAGCGATTGGACAACTGCACCGCCTTACAATGGATTATCCTAAAACAGACTACCGTGATACGTGGGAAGAGGATGAGAGTGCAATTGTTAGTGGATTAGAAGATGAGAAAGTGAAAGAGATTGCTGCTATATTAATAGATGAAATAAAGGCTCTTCCAATCGAAAGAGAAACGTTCGGCCTTATGCATGGCGATATTCATCCAGGCAATTTTCATTATGATGGAAAAGAGCTAACAATCTTTGATTTTGATGACGCTGCCTATAATTACTTCATTCATGATTTGGCAATGGTTCTTTATTACTCTGTTCTTTTTACACCGTGGACATTGGAGAAAAAGACGGAATTTGCTCGTAAACAGTTACAAGTGTTACGAAAAGGGTATGAATATGAGCACAGACTGGCGGATAGTTGCTATGAAGCGTTACCGTTATTTTTACGTCTACGTGATATTGGTTTATACGGTACGCTTCAAAAGAAGTTTAAAGGGAAAGATATGCCAGATCATTTTCGAGAATTAGCAGAACAACTCTATGAAAGAATTATAAAGAAGGAAGCAATTGTGAATATATAATACATTCATCTCAAAACAAAGTATGTAAAATAAATATATACTTTGTTTTTTTATACAAAAATATGTTTGTTTTATTAAAATAATATTGTCATAGATTCGGTTTGCATTMTATAATTTTATGTATATTCTGAATATTCTTTACAAAAAGGAGGAGGAATGTTGGAAGCTATCGTAAGTTGGATAAATAATATTGTTTGGAGTCCGGCACTTGTCTATTTATGTTTAGGAGTAGGTCTATATTTTTCCATTCGAACGAGGTTTTTACAAGTAAGACATGTAGGAGAAATGGTGAAGCTTACATTTCAAGGAGAAAAGTCTGATGCGGGTGTTTCTTCTTTCCAAGCGTTAGCACTTTCATTATCAGGGCGCGTTGGAACGGGAAATATTGCCGGTGTTGCCACGGCTGTTGCCTTTGGTGGTCCAGGGGCTGTATTTTGGATGTGGGCGGTAGCCTTTCTAGGAGCCGGTTCTGCATATGTAGAATCGACGCTTGCACAAATATATAAGACGAAGCATCAAGGGCAATTCCGCGGTGGACCTGCTTATTACATTGAAAAAGGACTAGGTGTTAAATGGTACGCATTAGTGTTTGTTGCAGCGACAATTCTTGCAACAGGGATGCTGCTTCCAGGTGTTCAAGCGAATAGTATTGCTGTAAGTTTAGAAACAGCTTTTGGTATTAATACTTCCGTATCAGGAGCGGTATTAGTAGCGGCATTAGCACTTATTATATTTGGTGGAGTTAAGCGAATTGTTAACGTAGCGCAAGTTGTAGTGCCGTTTATGGCGCTTGGTTATATTTTAGTAGCTTGTGTAATTGTCGCTATGAATATTGAAAAATTACCAGACGCTTTCATGTTAATTTTAAAAAGTGCATTTGCATTAGAAGCAGCTTTTGGCGGGATTATTGGTTTAGCAATTTCTTGGGGGGTAAAACGTGGTATTTATTCAAATGAAGCAGGGCAAGGAACTGGGGCTCATGCAGCGGCAGCTGCTGAAGTATCGCATCCAGCTAAACAAGGATTAGTACAAGCATTTTCCGTTTACATTGATACATTATTTGTTTGTTCAGCAACAGCATTTATGATGATTATTACAGGCATGTATAACGTATTTGATGCAAGCGGAAAAAACTTTATCGTCAATAAATTAAATGGTGCACAGCCAGGTCCTGGTTATACACAGGCAGCGGTAGAATCTGTTTTCCCTGGATTTGGAAACGGTTTCGTCGCAATTTCTCTACTATTCTTCGCATTTACAACAATTATGGCTTATTACTACATTGCAGAAACAAATATAGCTTACTTAAACCGTGATAAAGACCGCCCTTGGATGTCTATCGTACTAAAGTTTGTATTCTTAGGAGTTGTATTCTACGGTTGTGTAAAAACAGCAGCAACAGCATGGGCTTTAGGAGATATTGGTGTAGGAATTATGGCATGGGTTAACATTATTGCGATTCTATTATTACAAAAACCGGCATTGATCGCATTAAAGGATTATGAAAAGCAGAAAAAAGAAGGAAAAGATCCAGTATTCGATCCGCAGCAGTTAGGAATTAAAAATGCTGATTTCTGGGAGCATGAATACGGGAAAGATAAAAAAGAAGAAGTATCTTAATAGAATAGGAATAAGAGAGCAAAGGGAAATCCCTTTGCTTTTTTTATGGACAAAATGTAGATGAAAGTTATTTTTTTGCCTATTTTTGAATATAAAAAGAATGTACATGCTTTGTTAGGGGAAGGGGGG